>CAYQUK010000004.1:0-39857 GCA_964420875.1 uncultured Candidatus Saccharibacteria bacterium | reverse complement strand
CATTTTCGTAAATACGTTCTCAACGAGTCAGCCCTAACCATGCCCTGCTCAAACAACCCACTAATTGCTAGCTGCGAATCTGCGAAAGTTGTGAGTTTCGGATTTGCGACTATGCCAATGATGAGCATCATAGTTGCTATCACTATTATCCTGATCTCAATCATCCTCTGCAAGAAAGTGTCCAAGTAAATAAGATGAGGTAAAAACGAAACCGCGCCTTAGGCGCGGTTTTTGCTAGTCAGAATCAAATAAAAGCCAGAACACCTGAATGTTGAAGGCGACGAACTATCTTTCGTTCGTGTTGTTGCGCTGGGTATGTGACCTGAATGGTGTGCAACGAGACGCAGTAGTCACAGCTAAATACAGAACATTCGTTCATGTCTAAGATCACGAACGATTTAGCGTTGATCCGGGTAACACACCCGAACAAAAAACTTTTTGGCATATCTTCGCATGCTTTTTCTAGTTTTTTGTAATCAGCAATCATCACCACCACCTTGAACTCCACACCAACCAACTCACCGTGTGGCAGTAAACGAAATGTCACGTAACAAGATTGGTCACGTGAGTTTTTGTTTACTACTTTCGTATGGCTGTTTGCTAAAACAGGTATACGTAAGACATCAACCCAAAAGCCGCTCATCCCATCAACTAAACTTAAATCCAACACTTATAATTCTCCTAAAGAACAACCGTTAATTGAAGATAAAATCTTAACACAGCTTTTTAAAAATAGCAAAACGAAACCGCACCTTAGGCGCGGTTTTAGGTTTTTGTATCCAGCTCTCGCGAAACTGAGTACAAAACATTTTTCAATGTAAAAACGTCACAAGGGTGATTATGCTGAACAATACGCAGACAATCACTGTTAGTAAAGACTGTTTGCAAGACAATGCGTTTACCACTAGTCGGCAACTCGTCGATCATTTCCAGTGCTGCATTTTCTTGATCCCTGTTAAGCCACGCAGATACCTGAATTAACTTTGACGATCCTACTGCAGAAAAATTAAAGTCGACCCTGATTTCGTTTTCATTCAGGGCTCGGGTGCGAATGGCTGTCTTCCTAGCTTTTGCTTTACTCCCGCGTTCCAGGTTAGCTTCGATCCTAACCCAGCGACCATAGAACTGCTCGATTGCGTTTGGCATGCTGCCTCCTAACTTTTAGTCTAAATCAAAACTAACAACAAACTAAATAGAAGTCAACTCGAGGCACATGAACATAGGTATCTCGCGGCGGGCGCGATCCTCGGCGTCTTTGCGTGGACCCTGTTCCGACTCTTTGTGGCTCACCCACTCCTCAAGTCTATTAACAACAAATCCAGAATTAGCAAATATTTTAAAATAGTATTGCATTGGTCTGTGATATGAATATGTAAACGTCTTGTCAGTTTTTTTACCTGGAGTCATGTCCATCTTTATTTTTGACTCAGTCATATACGCATCCACGCGGCGATACTGCGCATCATTATCATTGTGCCAACTAGACTGTTTTGGTATACGAAACGCTGGGTGATTTAAAATTAAAATACATTTACCATTTTTATTCATTACCATTTTCAAATTCTCAAATACCTTTTTTACATTCTCAATATTTTGTATTGCGAGCACACATATCGCAATGTCGAACTTGCCCTTCATATCTGCCGCAAAGCTCTCAGCATTTAAAACCCTAAAATCTATATTTTTATTTTTTGATCGCGCGATCTTTACAAGATCCTGACCCATATCAAATGCTGTCACCTTTGCGCCAGCTTTTTCTAATGCTCCAGCAAAGTACCCCTGCCCACAGGCAACATCTAAAATATTTTTACCTTTTGCATCACCAACGATACGCAGCAAATTTGGCAATATTACATTTTTCTGAAATGAGTCATCATTACTAACAACCTCATCATACCAACCCGCCACCTCGCCCCAATCTGTTTTAGTTGTTTTCATTTTCTTAATATTCAAAATAACATATATGTATGTGTATGTCTACTCTTGCGCGCAGCTGTAGGAGGAGTAGAATTTGTAATTGGAACGTACGAATTTGTAGTTTTCATTAACACTTAGCCTAAGGGGATGAAGATGAGCGGAAGAAGCAAAGTAATGACGGGACGTACGAGGAGCACACTACAAAGAGGCTATGAGGGAGGGTTTGTGGATCTGAAACCGCTGCCGGCAACACTCGCCATCTCGGTACAAGTGGATGAGGAGGAGCATAAGGTTTCAGTTATATCTGGGGATTACACTTCTCCGATAACTGTCATCTCTGGCAAAGAATCAAAAAAAATAGCCTTAAGTTTGATGCATGGCTCAACAAACAACACTCTCAAACTAGCTCTCAATTGTGGACTGCTTTATATGTGGTTTTCGTTTGAGCAAATAAGGCTTGAGACAATGCTGGGGGAAAAGGTTGGTGAAAAGGTCTGGATTTTGAACTCAGGAGTACTCAGCCCTGAAAGAAAAAGCGCGCTCAATCTTTGTCTGGCACTAAAAGAAGAACAAGGACATTACTAAATTGAGTTCAGCATTTGCAAATGCCCCCGAGCGCGAGCGACGGGGGCATTGTTATTTTTATTTTATATATCCAGATCGGCAAGGTGGGCGTAGGTTTGTATGAATGACTTGCGAGGGCCTACTTCAGAGCCCATCAGCATCTCGAAAACTTTATCAGCCTCCTCTGCAGTAGTGATGTCGACTTGGCGAAGAGTTCTGTTTTTGATATCCATAGTTGTCTCTTTTAATTCCTCTGGATTCATCTCTCCGAGACCTTTGTAGCGCTGTATTTTCCACTTTGCGGCAGCCTTTTTTACAGTCTCTACATCTTCCTCTTCTACTGTGTCACCCTCTTCTATTATCTCTGCATCACCATTACCGACTATTGCAACCTTTTCCTCATCAGTATATGCATAATGAGTCTCTTTTCCGCGAGCTATCTTGTAAAGTGGTGGCTGCGCGATAAATATATGTCCCGCCTCGATGATCGGTCTGTAATATCTGTAGAAAAATGTTAAGAGTAGTGTGCGAATATGAGACCCGTCAACGTCCGCATCTGTCGCAATGATGATCTTGTGATATCTTAACTTTCCAATATCAAATGTGTCCCCTATTGCTGCACCCATAGCCATCACCAGATTTTTAATCTGCTCACTGTCGAGCATCTTATCAAGTCTCGCACGCTCAACATTTAAAATCTTTCCACGCAGTGGCAATATAGCCTGTGTACGACGATCACGCCCCATCTTTGCTGACCCTCCAGCCGAGTCTCCCTCCACTATGAACAGCTCTGATTCCGATGGATCTCCAGATTGGCAGTCTGCCAACTTTCCAGGCAGTCTCATGCCATCGAGTATACCTTTACGCAATACACTGTCCTTTGCGGCCTTTGCGGCCTTGCGGGCACGCATAGCGAGCAATCCCTTGCCTATTATCTCTTTTGCATCGTCTGGATTCTCCTCGAGGAAAAGTGCGAATGCATCCGAGAATACACTAGCCACAGCCCCTTGCGCCTCTACTGACCCAAGCTTACCCTTTGTTTGACCTTCAAATTGAATCTCGCGCATCTTTACCGATATGACCGCCGTCAGACCCTCGAGTACGTCATCACCGCCCAAATTCTCATCTTTCTCTTTTAAGATATTATTCTTGCGGGCATAGCTGTTAATGAGACGAGTGAGTGATGTTTTAAATCCTGTCACATGTGTTCCTCCTTCAGCTGTGTGAATATTGTTTGCGAATGCTACTACTTTTGATGAATAGTCATCAATGTATTGCAAAGCAATCTCTACCCCAACATTGTCAGCCTCTTTATCTACATAGAAAACATTTTTGTGTACTGGTTTTGAAAGTATATTGTAATGTTTAACAAGAGATTTCAATCCTCCTTCAAAATAAAAACTAGTTGTGTTTGCGCATATGTCGAGATCAGCCAAATATGTTTCCCCTTCTAAGTTTAACTTTTTAGCATAATCACGGGCGTCTATAACAATGATCTCGAGCCCCTTCACAAGATACGCCTGCTGACGTAGATGAGACACGATAGTATCAATATTAAACTCTGTCCCTTCTTTGAAAATAATTGGGTCTGGTTGGAAAGTTGTAATGGTGCCGTGAAGCTTGCTCTTGCCTATTTGTTTTACGGCTGCTTTACGTTTACCTTGCGAATACTCCTGCATAAATACCCCTCCATCACGGTGAACCTCAACGCGAGTATAAATAGACAAAGCGTTAACTACTGACGCACCCACACCGTGGAGTCCCCCTGACACCTTGTAACCACTCTCATCATTCTCATTGTCGAATTTTCCTCCACCATGCAGAGTTGTCATTACCACCTCGAGAGCTGAGATCTTCATCTTTGGATGTATATCTACTGGTATACCGCGACCGTTGTCCACTACACGCACCTGATTGCCAGGCAGTAGTGCCACCTCTACACGGTTAGCATGACCATTCATCGCCTCGTCACGACTGTTGTCAAATATCTCTGTTATGAGGTGTTGTAAACCTGTTGGACCTGTTGATCCAATATACATTCCTGGGCGTTTGCGTACCGGCTCTAGACCCTCGAGGACCTGAATACTGTCCGCTCCGTATGATGATTTTGATGCCTTTTTCTCTGCCATATTGTTCCTGTTATTATAGCATATTTTAGTGTCAAAATACAGCGCAAACCACAGTAAAATTAAGAGGGCTTTTGACACTTTGTTAATATTATATTAGTGTGTTAACAGCTGCTCCTTCGAGCAAAACCAATAACCAGTAAGGAGGTCCGAATGGATCCGACACTCAAGCTAACAAATATTTTTCTTGACGGGCCCAAAATCGACATAATCGCTTTTGGTTACAAACAGGGATGTAACTTGTCCCTGAAGGGCACAACCAAAACAACCGACCTACGCAAATCACACCCAGATGTACAGCGGGCACTCTTCTCGGTGCCTTACATCCGTACATACTACGCACCAGCTCCTGACGGTATGACTGGGCTGGTATGTGACAAAAACGAACTCAATACCCTCATACCTGTCACTGAATACACCAACCTACGCCGAGGAGTCGATGCAGATGGTGTCTACGGTCTCAAGTCTAGCGAGGCATTCGTTATGTCATCAGCTGACTGCACGCTGATCGTTGTGTGGGCTCGTGACAGGTGTGGCATATGCCACATAACTGTGGCGCATGCGGGCCGGAACAGTCTTTACAACGTATCAAACCCTGACAGGGCTAGTGTTGTAGACAACATCGTGTCATACATGATGAGTAAAGGCGTCTGGCCAGCAGAACTAAAAGTCTGGGTCGGACTCTCCATATCAGCCGGACCTCACTTCCCTCACGACGTCAACGATCCCAGATGGCCTAATAATAAGAAACTTGTAGACTACGCGTTGAGCCTGGGTCCTGACTGTGTCATTAACAACGGCACGTATCAAAACCCGGATTACAGCAAGGGCTGGATCGATATCAAGCGGATCGCAAAAAACCAATTCATCAAGCTTGGTACCCTGCCCGGGAATATTAAGATCGATGAGGTGTGCACCAGTACGGACAAAACTTGCGATAGATATGACTGGCACTCACAGTCTCGCGACAAGAGTGGTCGAAACCTAGTCATCGTGCGTGTCGACTAGGACAGCGTTGACCCTCAAGGGCGTTGGCAGATTTTCTGCTGACGCCTTTTGTTTTTGTTATACTGAGGTTATGAAGAAAGTTTGTATTTTATTTGGAGGAGTATCACCAGAACACGAGGTGTCGATAATGTCTGCCACAAATGTTTTTAATGCAATAGATAAAAATAAGTACAACACCAGCCTCGTCTACATCAGCAAAGCTGGAGAATTTCAAAAAGTTGAAAATATAAATAACTTGAATAACTTAGAAAAGTTTGACATAGGTGAATTCAAAAACTTTGATGTGGTATTCCCTGTTATGCATGGGCCAAGTTGTGAGGATGGCAGTATACAAGGATTTTTGAAAACACTAAATACGAAATACGTTGGCCCAAATATATTATCTTCAGCTGTATGTATGGACAAAGACATACAAAAACAAATTGCTAGACAAAGTGGCATACAGGTCACTGATTGGCTAGCTGTAAAAAAATTTGAATACGCGGATAGAAAAAATGAGATCAAGGTAACAATAGAAAACTCTTTTAAATATCCTGTTTTTGTAAAGCCTGCAAATATGGGATCGTCTGTTGGTGTTGTGAAGGTCAAATCAGAAAATGAATTGGAAGATGCGGTGCAGCAAGCATTTAATTATGACAATAAAATAATAATTGAAAAAGCTGTTCTGGGAAGAGAAATAGAAGTAGCAGTACTAGGAAAAGAAAACAATTTAAAAATATCTAACCCTGGGGAGGTGGTATCAATGGGGCCACATGAATTCTATGACTACGAGGCAAAATACACCGATGCAACCGGATCGAAAACTTTCATACCTGCACCAAATATAGGAGCAGAGAAAATAGAAGAATTTAAAATCATATCTAAAAAAGTATTTACAATATTGGAATGTAGTGGGCTATCTCGCATAGACTATTTCCTAACAGATACTGGGGAGATAATTTTAAACGAGGTAAACACCCTGCCTGGATTCACAAATATATCTATGTATCCAAAATTAATGGAGAACTTGGGTATAAATTATGCCGATCTAATATCAGAACTTATAGAACTATAGACTCTTTACTGCTGCGTTATACTTGTCTCCCCTGTCATACTCGTTTTCAAACATACCAAAACTAGCAAAGGCTGGGGTGAATAATACGACATCCCCATCATTCGCAGACTCACGGGCAAAGTTCACGGCAGCGTTGATATTGTCAGACAAAACATAGTCATTAAAATTTTTCTCTTTTAAAATCTCAATCAATTTATGTGTCCCTGTTGTGGTGCCGTTATTGAGCAAGATGGCTTTTTTGATTATGCCTTTTGAATGTAAGTCTATGATTTTGTTTGCATAGTTGATCATATCTAACTCCTTGTCTCTGCCTCCCGTTATCAATACTATTTTGTTATCAGAAAAAGTATCTAGAGCCACCATGCTCGCCTCGCCTGTTGTAGCCGTCGTGTCATTAATGTATCTGACTCCACCCAACTCTCTCGCCAACTCTTGCCTCCCTGCTACACCCTTAAAACTAGCAACACTTTTTATAAAACTCTCATCGCTGATATTTAAAATCTGGGCTACGTGTTTTGCAATAGAAATATAATATCTATTGTGCTCGCCCCCCAGGCTACTCTCGTATTTGTTTTTGTCCTCATCTATCTCTCTCTGTGTGATAAAAACTTTTTTACCCTTGCTCGTAACACCGTCGATCCTCTCTCGCATATTTTCATGAGTTATCAATATGTCGTTATCTTTTTGATATAAAAATATATTTGCCTTGTCAGCAAAATACTCGTCCATGTCATTTTTGTAATAATTCATATGGTCCGCCATAAAATTGGTAAATACTGCAATATCTGGCGAATACTCAATATCTGCAAAGCCTTGCAACATCCACGAGTCCAGCTCCATCACAACAAAGTCCCCAGCTTTGATATTTTTCAAATTCTCGAGCGTTGCCACACCTTGCACATTGCCACCAAAATAAACTTTGTCAGCACCAAAAAAGTCAGACAGAACATGATGTATCAAAAATGTAGTCGTAGTTTTACCTCTTGTCCCTGTTGTACCTATTATTTTTACTTTGTCTTTCTCTTCTAACCCCACATTAAAATCTCGTACTATCTCACAAAATAGTGACCCCTCTTGATACACATTGATACCATTTTGCTTTGCGTGATTTAAATAAATATTTCCTTTTGGAACACCGCTAGCCTGTATGACAAAATCACAATTGATAAAGTCCTCCACTCTATGCTCGCCGAGCACCCACTCTATTTTGTTTGTTAGATTGTTGTCTGATGTGTATTGCTCTATCTCATCTATTTGCTTTTGAAAATACTCACGAGGCTTTGTATCTGTGACCAGCACATCGGCACCAGCATCAAGGAGGAACTTTACAACGCCAAACCCTCTACCGAGTATTCCAAATCCTTGCTTTGTTACTTTTTTACCTTCAAAATATTTCTTATAAGAGATCATAGAGTTTGAAAATATCTCCCGCACCCATTGTCACCACCACATACTCATCATTTTTTGTTTTGAGATACTCGGCCACATCGTACATACTGACAAATGAAAATGCGATCTTGTTTTCATCCAGCTCCAATATTCTTTCTTGCAATATATCGCTACTAATAGTCTCATCCATCTCCTCACGCGCGGCGTATATAGGTAGCAGCACAACCTCATCAGCATCTGTAAAGGCTTTTGCAAAGTCATCGAGCAATAGCTTTGTACGGCTGTATAGATGCGGCATGAAAATGGCTATGATTTTCTTTTTGCCATCAACCTTTTCTTTTATGGCGTCGAGTGTCGCAGCTATCTCTGTCGGGTGATGTGCATAGTCGTCATAACAATCCATATCAAAATGTTTACCCTTATACTCTTGTCTGCGCCATGTACCTTTGAATTTGGATAGTCCGACCTTAGCCTTCTGCAGGTCTAAGCCTAACACTTTTGCCAGACCGAGAACCAGCTTTGCATTCTCTCTGTTGTGTTTACCTGGTACAGACAAGTCAGTTTTTAATATTTCTAAATCATCGACAATAGTTTTATTTTTAAAATCTAAAAAGTCTCCAGCCTTATGCATTATGACTTGCCCATCAGATCCGAGTTTGTTTACAAACTCTTGGAAAGCACTCCTGACATCATCTATATCACGATAATAATCCAAGTGATCTGCATCAATATTAGTCACTACAATAATATTTGGATTATAATTTAAAAAGCTTCTCCTATACTCGCAGGCCTCGATAATTATCCATTCACTATCTCCGTGAACATAATTTGTCCTCTTCCCATCGTGATCAATGAGTGATCCGACTATCATGCTCGCATCCACTCCTGCCTCACGGAGTGCAAAAAATGTCATGGCTGTAGTTGTGGTCTTGCCATGTGTACCACACACTGCTATGACTTTTTTATTCTCACTGATTTTTCCTAACGCCTCTGGATATGTCAAAACATGCAGGCCTTCAGACTTTGCTTTTACTAATTCTATATTAGAATCTTGTATTGCAATGGTATGCACAACTAGGTCAATATCAGAGTTAATATTCTCCCCGTCTTCATATTTTTTTATTTCTACACCTTCACCACGAAGATCATTGATAAGATCGCTCTCCCCACTGTCAGAGCCTGACACATACCAGCCGTGACTCTTATAATATCTAGCCAGAGCCGACATTCCTATCCCACCTATTCCTATCATGTGTACGCGTTTTGACATAGTATTTCTATCTTATCTCAAACCCCTTACCTTTTAATGCATTATAAACATTTTCTGCATAGCCGTTAACCTCTTCGTCAGTCAGAGTCCTATCTTTGTCCTGATATATCAATCTAAAACCATAACTAGTTCTCGTTTCTTTTGTGAACTCATCAAACAGACTGGTGGATATACACAGATCTCCAGCGTTAGATTTTATCATCCTCTCGATC
Source organism: uncultured Candidatus Saccharibacteria bacterium (assembly GCA_964420875.1). Taxonomy (GTDB): domain Bacteria; phylum Patescibacteriota; class Minisyncoccia; order Phycocordibacterales; family UBA5272; genus JAUPVO01. Next base: position 30,317 of record CAYQUK010000004.1, on the reverse strand, counting down.
TCATTTTTATCTATACTTGCATCAGCCCAAAACGCAATATCACGAACTATGAATGGCATCTGGCTGAAAGTTTTGTATTTTATTTCTTTATTTGTATTGCAATCTAAATAAACATTTTCTTTTGGATCTGGCAGGCCATCTATTAAGCTGTCAAAATTAATCTCAACAACCAGAGGCTTTGTGCTGGTCTTTTCAAACTCTATTTGTATTGCGCCGATAGTCTTTTTTATTTCAGATATTATCATGTCCATCTGCTCGCTATAGTTAGACTTTTTCTTGCCATCATCCATACCAATAGATAGTGACATCCACTCAGAATCCGATGAGAAGCAGTTACCAAATTCAAATACAGATATATCTTGTACATTTAGTATTGGGCCATTATAAATATTTTTATTCATTGCCTCTACCAATCCTTCTGATATATTGGTACGCAATCTATTTTTATCGCTAGCTGATTTTAATAGCTCCACCTCACCATTCCTTGTAAAGCTATATGTTATGACTTCGGAGAACTTTTTGTCAGTTAAAATATTCCTGATTATGTTTTGATAGTACAGTCTCTTGTTTATCTTTCCTACCCTATCTATTTTTGGAAGAGTCGGCACTAGCTTGTCATAACCTATTACCCTGCCGACCTCTTCTGCCACATCCTCTTTTATTCTAATATCCAGTCTCTCACTTGGAATATGAACAGTAAATTTTGCATCATTTACAAAGTTATCAAAGCCAAGTTTTTTTAATGTCTCTCCGATCAGGTCAACGCTATAGTCTGTGCCCAATATATTGTTTATCTCGTCCTTGCTTATTTCTATTTGCATCAACTCACGCTCATTTGTATTGGTGTCTGTGACAGGCCCAACCTTTGCCTCAGGATACATTCGGAGTATCTCACACACAGTCATCATCAATCCATCATGAACCAATGTGTCAGCAATACCATTTTCAAATCTTTTACTGGCGTCAGTTTTGATATTGTATTTTTGTGAGGTCTTGCGAATGAGAGAAGGATCAAAATTGGCACTCTCGATTATTATACTCGTCGTGTCGGGATTGATACCACTATATTTACCACCTTTGATACCGGCTAGTCCTAATGCTTTTTTGTTGTCAGCTATTACCAATGTCTTCTCATCCAGTGACAACTCTCTATCGTCGAGTGTCTCCAGCTTCTCATCCGCATTTGCATAGCGCACGACTATACCACCATCAATACTGCGTGCGTCATACGCATGCATAGGCTTATTAAGTGCGAACTGAACATAATTAGTAATATCGACAATGTTGTTAATGCTACGTTGTCCTATACTTTCTATTTTCATACGTAGCCAATCTGGACTAGGCGCAACAGCGACACCATCCATACGTACAGCCATGAATCTGTCACAGGCGGTAGTGTCCACCACATCAACATTCACACTAGCCACACTGTTATCAAAATTAATCTCTGGGTAAGTAGTTGGGTACGGGTTAAAAGTTAACGATAGACATGTCGCTATCTCACGAGCCATACCTTTGTGACCGAGTGCATCATGAGCCCTGTTTGGTAAGACCTTAATATCAAAAATACTATCCCATTTTTTCCCTTCTACCACATACTCCTCTATCCCCTCCACCTCAAAAGCTTTGGCATTCAGCTCAGCCTCTATAACCGCATCCTCTGGCAGGTTTTCAATTATATATTCTTGTATCCAATGTTTTGAGAATTTCATAAAAATTAAAATTGATTAACAACTCGCAGGTCGCCGTTATAAAGTAGACGCACATCGTCTAGTCCCCACTTGAGCATGGCCATACGGTCTATACCGCAGCCGAATGCGAATCCACGATAGACTTTCGGGTCGAGCCCTGAGTGCTCCAAAACCTTTGGATGCACCATACCTGCCCCACCAATCTCTATCCAGCCAGTACCTTTACAAATATTGCATCCATCACCTTTGCATTTGAAACATTGCATATCCACCTCATTACCTGGTTCTACAAATGGGAAATATGACGAGCGAAGTCTAATGGTAAGGTCGGTACCAAAAAACTCTGAGAAGAATTTCTCTATCACCCCTATCATCATTGCGAGCGATGCGTCAGTCGAAACATACAACATCTCCACTTGGTGAAACTGGGCCTCATGTGTAGCATCAGTGGCCTCATTGCGGAACACTTTACCAGGACAAACGATAGCAATAGGCATAGGTAGACCGTCTTTTACATATTTCTCCATTGTCCTGATTTGCATGTTGCTGGTATGAGTACGCAAAACATAGCCGACCTTTTCTCCATGCTTGTTACTACCTGTTTTATCTTTTATCCAAAAAGTGTCCTGCATATCGCGAGCTGGATGGTCACCAGGAACATTGAGCGCATCAAAATTATGCCACTCATCCTCAAGCTCAGGCCCGTCAACAACATCAAATCCCATCTTGTTAAAAATACGAGATATTGTGTCTATAGACAACGTAATCGGATGAGCATGGCCATTCATCACTATATTTTATCACATTTTGTGTTTTAGAAAAATTGTATTAGAATGACACCCAGTACCAACCAAACCGGAGCCAAACATGCCATGCATTCGATGCGGAAAAGAAGTTAAAGAGGCACTGTGTCGATGCCTAGAGTCAAGCGGTAAGGAACTCTCGGAGCTCTTCCACCTAGTAGCGCCGAAACCAGATTCCGTAACGATAAAGATGGACGGACACCCACTGGTAGATATGCCAGATGACGGCAAGTGATCCTCTAATTAAGAGGATTCGAAAAATGCACCTCCGTGGTGCATTTTTATATTTTGTTATCCTGCAAAACCCATTTATTTTCTGATTTAAATATAAATTTATACACTGCTATGAAAATAAATATAGGCGCCACAAATGGGTAAAGTAAAAAATAAACTGGGAAATTTTTAAATAGAGGCTGTTTATCATTAGTAATAGTACGCGAAACCATCAGAACAAAAGCTAGAACAGTAAGAAGGAATATAGACTGGAAAGCAAACACATCTGTAGTGACATAGAAAATATCAAATTTAAAATTTGGAATATGTATACCCAAGGCGAGATAATTTTCCAGATTGTTATAAGTATTAATAATGAACTTTATAACCGTATAGCTAATCGCATACAAAACATAAAATACAAAAATAGTAGCAACAGGTAAAGTGAACAGTCCAAAATGTCCGTACTTTTTCTTGAAAAACATATCACGATAGTCCCAAGCATTCTCAAGGAATCCCCTGATCCAGCGTACACGCTGACGTATCAATCCGCGCAGTGTCGCAGGCCCAACTGTGTAGACATAGGCCTTGTGTGCATTGGCAATTTTATATCCATTTTTATGCAGCCTGAGTGTCATCTCAAAGTCTTCAGCGTTATGTGCCCCGTGATAATTGCCTAGTTCTACAAATACTGATGATCTGAATACTGAAAATGGCCCAGGCATAACTTGTATCGCATCTATCGAGCTGTATGACTTTCTCCAAAAAACCGACAACATATACTCCACAGCTTGAGACCTCTGCCACAATGTCTTTATATCACGAAGCTGCATACAACTAGCCAGAGCCTTTATCTGGCTGTCTTTAAAATATTGAGCAGCTATGACCATAGCGTTAGTATCTAATGTAGAGTCGACGTCGAGACAGGCGACCAAATCTGTATCAACATACTCGAGACCGGCATTGAGGGCATGATGTTTGCCTTGTTTTGTCTCTAGGAAATATTTTATTCTGTCATCTCCAGACACAAACTCACTCACTATATCTTTTGTATTGTCTGTACTGTTGTTATCAAGATAAAATATTTTTATTTTATCTTTTGGGTAATTAAGTTTTTGTATTGACTCTATGGTTGTACGGATATTTTTGCCTTCATTCCATCCTGGTAGTAAAAATGTAACAGATGGGAAATAGTCCAAACTAACTGACTCCTCTCTATCCATTTTATTTTTGTTAGAAAGAAAGTTATACAACATAAATACTTGAAAATATATTGTCAAAAATATAAATGGATATAGTAGAAATTGAGCTATGGCATCTAATGTCTCAAGCATAAAAATATACTACTTTTTAGTAGTTGTTGATTTGTTTGCTGTACTGACAGTAGTGGTAGCCTCTTTTAAAGTGTCTGGTAAAAGTGTCTTTAATTCCTCCAAACTTTTTAATCCGTAATAAGCCTTGTCTTCGACAATTAAAATTGGGAACTCAGCACGAGTCTTATAAATCTTTTTTATAGTATCAAGTGGTGCCAAGTCTAAATCATAATCAAATGTATAGACACGTAGCTCTGGATATATATCACGGAGACCCGCCAATACCGCTGCTTGCTTTTGGCAATCCTCACACATGTCACGCTGATTGCTGTACATATACATCATATATATTGGACGCTTTGCCTCACCACAACTGTCAGCTGTCTGCTTGCCAAGTATATAGTCCTTGATCTGTAGCAATGAATAATATTTTTTTAGATAGACAACCTGCTCGTCATCACCACCCAACTTACTCTCAGTATATGTTAGCTTGTCAGCTAGTTCATTGAGTTTCTTTACCACTCCACTCGCTCCCTCATTACTACATGACACCTCTTTCAAAAGAAACTCTGTCTCCGTACTCATAACATCAATAGCAATACTATCTTGTATGGACTTTACATTATCAACTCTCTTTTGTGAGAAAAAATATGACACATAAAAAGCAGTAGAAAATATCGCGATAGTTATCACTAGAGATATCAGGTATCGCGAATAGTCTATTTTCATATATAATTTGGAGCCGGCAGTCAGGTTTGAACTGACGACCTACGGTTTACAAAACCGTTGCTCTACCAACTGAGCTATGCCGGCGTAGGTATTATCTTAACATATTATCTATTTTTTTTCCACGTCTTCCTCCTCCTTATCCATCTCGCGTTTATAATGCTTGAGATGACCCCAAAAATGTACAACAAAAGCCTTGTTCTCTACTGATCTGGATACAAAAAATGCACGCAATGCCTGATAACGTTTCTCTATCAACAATTGCAATATGTCCAAGGCTTTTAAAATTAACAATACAAAATAATGCAAAGAAAATCGATAACCACGCACAACTTTTCTAATTGAAAACTTAATAACCGAGTCCATCGTGTCAGCAAACACTGACACAGCATTATAATCATCTACCATCTCAACTTCTCCCACCAAAATATTTTTATAATTTTTATAAAAAATAGATACAGCTACACCAGCAAATATAATTGCTATGAGTAGGAAAAATATTATAAAAATTAAAGATGTCATAATGCTCACTTATACTTAGACAGTATAGCGTGAGAATGATTTTAACTTAACGTTTTCGCCAAACTTTTGAACTCCTGATTGTATATACCCCTCGAGTGTGATGTCGCCATTCTTAACAAATGGTTGAGCCATAAGCTCCGCCTCATCTGCAGGATTCATAGCACATACATGCATAGCAATATCAGCAGCCATGGCACGGAACTCTGGGTTATTAGCAACGAAATCAGTCTCACAACCCAAAACTATCATAGACCCCATAGTGCCTGTAGAGTGAACATAACTAGCTACAGTCCCGGCTGTTATCTCGCGGTCAGCCTTTTTCTCAGCTTGAGCAGCAGAATAACTACGGAGCACCTCACGCGCCTTATCAGCATCACCATTAGCCTCATCTAGTGCTTTTTTGATCTGAGCAAATGAGAGACCTGTCTCCTCACGAAGTTGTTTGATAGTATCCATAGTTTTTATTATGCTAATTGCTTTTTGAGCTCCTCCAACATTACACGCACTGACCCTGCAGCACCATCATTACAAACTATTGGGTACTCGATGTCATTGATATCACAGTCAGTGTTTGCAAATGCAACTACTGGTATACGCATGCGTTTAGCCTCGGCTACACACATCTCTTCTTTACGAGCGTCCACAATAACGATAGCTCCAGGAAGTGTAGATACAGTTGTCATACCACCAAAATTTCTATCTAGTCTCTCAATGTCTTTTTGGATAAGACCTTGCTCTTTTTTAGTGTACATAGACAGCTCTCCTTTTTCTTTCTTTGACAATAGGTCGTGCAGCTTTTCAATTCTTTTCTTTATCTCAGGGAAATTTGTAACAGCTCCACCGATATAACGATCAGCAACATATGGCTGATTCATCGATAGCGCAACCTCCTTAACAATTTGTCTGATCTCTGGCTTTGTACCAACGAAAAGGATTTGTTTGTTTGTCGCGAGGACAGATTTGAGGAATGCTACAGCTTTTTCAAAATCAGCGTTAGTTTTCTCAAGGTCAATAAAATCAACACCATTTGCAGATGTTGCAATGTAAGCTTTTGTAGATGGATGGCGACGTGTGCGTGTATAGCCATAGTGCGCTCCGACCTTCATTAGGTTATCGATACTAAATATAGACATGGGTGCAATAATAACAGATTATTGGAGATTTTGCAATCTAGACTACTCCTCGTCATCAGAACCAAATTCTCCAGTAAAGTTATTTAGAGCGTCGAATATAGGATCAAGATTCCCCTCCATTATTTTAGGTAGCCCGTGCCATGACTGCTTGATACGGTGATCGGTCACTCGGTCTTGAGGAAAATTATAAGTTCTTATCTTTTCACTACGATCACCAGTACCAACTTGTGCCAATTTAGCATCACGATTTTTAACGTCATCATTCTCTTGAGCCATCTGGTCAAGCTTGGCCTGTAACATCTCCATAGCTCTCTCTCTATTTTTTAGCTGTGACCTCTCAATAGTACAACGCACAGCAATACCTGTTGGTTTGTGTATTAGTCTCACTGCCGTCTCCACCTTATTTACATTTTGCCCTCCGGCTCCGCCAGAACGAGAAGTTTCCATTTCTATATCACTCTCAGGTATATTTACTCGCACAGCCTGACGTATTGGCATTACTGAAACAGATATTGTAGAAGTGTGAACGCGGCCATTTTTCTCTGTGTCAGGTATACGCTGTACACGATGTACTCCTGATTCAAATTTAAAAGTATCGTACGCATTTTTACCACGGAGTTCAAACGACACATATTTGTACCCACCAACATCTGACTGACTATCGTCTATCTTTTGCCATGCTATATGATGCAGCTCGGCATATGTCTGATACGCGCCCGCCAACTCTGCCGCAAATAGTGATGATTCATCACCCCCGGCTCCAGCTTGGATTTCCAATATTAACGCTTTTGGTTTTGACTCCTCCTCCTTGTCTTTTTCTACTATTTCACTCATCTCGTCATACATCTTTTTTGTCTCTCTTTCCAACCTTTCAACATCTTCGCGAGCTAGCTCCATCATTTCTGGGTCTGTCATCATCTCACGAGCATCGTTCAAATCATTAAGAGCTTTCTCATAATTGTCTGCCAAGTATTTTGTCTTTACATTATTTTTAAAATCTTCTAGATTCATATATTTCTTATACTATAACAAATATAACAAAAACTCGCATTTGCGAGTTTTTGTTATAAAGCTATTTAGCTGCTTTTTCTTGACGTTTCTTGAATCTATCAACACGTCCTGTAGTATCCATGACTTTTTCTTGTCCTGTATAGAAAGGGTGGCATTGTGAACAGATCTCCACCTCAATTTTCTCTTGAGTAGAGCCAATACTGAACTTTGAGCCACAAACGCAAGACATTACTGCATCAGCGTGGTATTTTGGATGTATATCGGATTTCATAGTAGTGCCTATATTACAGTATTATTTACCATTTTGCAAGATCTTGATAGATTCTTCGTATTCGTCAGCGTATTTCATCACATCATTGCCGTAAAATTGATAAGAGGTCTTGCTGGCGTTACCACACCCTGCCAAGTAACACACAGCCGCTCTATGCTCTGCTGTACGTGTGCCTTTTGTAGCACCATTATCAGCAAGTAACAGTCCTGAGGCGGTAAAGGCATCTAAATTATTCCAAGGATTAGGAGGATTGTTACCCGTGACAGCGCTAATACGAGCTTTATAACTTACCCATGTAGAAGGTATAAATTGTGCAGGACCCATAGCTCCACCATATCCATACCAAGCCTTTTTAGATACCGGTTGTTTATCCGGATCAAGACCTAACTCGGCCATCATTGTTTCAAATATTGGCTGATCGCGTGTTGGATGCATGTCTGTTTTCCAATTACCTGTTCCTACATTTTGCCCGAGATTACTTTCTACACGTATGATACCGAGAAGGAATGCCGCACGTACTCCTGTTAATTTTTGTACCTGTAATGCGAGGTCATAGGCTTGACCGAAATTGATACTCTTTGAACCACTAAGATTGAACAATGCTGAACGTATAGCAGCTATGCGTTTCTGATTTTCAGCCACCAGGTTTTGATATATTTTTTCTTCACCTTTAGTTTTCTTTAACAGATTATCCTTTTCACTTTTAGTTTCGACTATTTCTTGCTTTTGGAGAAGTTGTTGCTGTTTTAACGCTTGCTCTTCTGCCTTTGTATCGAGCAGGTCATTCTTCGCCTCTTCCAGGTCTGTCTTTGTATCTTTTATTTTTTGTATTGATGAATACAGGGCATCCTTTATATCCGAATACCCCTTTGCTTTATCAAACACCTTTGAAAGACTCTCGCCAGAGAGGGCTATTTCTGTTAATGAAAAGTCCTGCATTGATTGATAGTTACGAAATGTAGCCTCCATTGATATAGCTTCTGTTTCTAACTTTTTATCGAGAGTGTTAATCCTCTTGTTTTTATCTGTGATGCTATAGTTGATATTTTGTATCGACTTGTCACGAGCTTTTATTTCAGTCTCAGTCTTTTTTATTTTTGTTTGCAGTATTGAAATGTCGCGGGACAATGAGGCTCCTTCTGTTTTCTTGCCATCCAATAGGGACTGTTGCTTTTTTACTTCTGCTTCCAATTCAGCCAACTCTTTTTGCAATTGCTCGCGCGAGACAGTTTGGGCTGATACATATTGAGGCATTGTCAAAAATAATGACAACAATAAAACTAGTGAGATTTTCTTCATGTGTATATTATAACAAAAAAGCCACATATAATGTGACTAATGTGTGGCTTTTTTGTTTTTGCTTTGTGTCTACTACTCTGCAGCTGGTTCTTCCTCTTCTTTCTTACCTTTCTTCTCTACCTCTATTGCTGCCATGTCTGGAGCAACTACTGATTCTGACAAGTCCTCTGTTGATTGAGCAACAACACTAGCGACCACATCCTCTGGAGTAACATGATAAAGAGTGACTCCGCTTGGTAACACTATGTCAGCTACTGTTATGTTGCTGCTTAGGTCCTCAAGTTTCGCTATGTCAATCTCAAATGCGTGTGGCAAGTTTGCGGCCTCTGCCTCAACAGATAGTGTATGCATAACTTTTACAAGATTTGCTCCAAGATTCTTAACAGCGTTTGAAACACCAACGAACTCTAGTGGCACATCGACGTGAACCTTTTGACCCTTCTCAACAACGTATAGATCAGCGTGTACTGGTACATATTTTACTGGGTCCATCTGTACATCTTGTATCAAAACGTTCTCATTAGCATCACCAGATAGCTTGATAATTGCTGACTCTCCAGCCTCCTTCAAAGCTTTCTTAAAAGCAATAGCGTCAATAAATATAGGAGTAGACGCAGCATGTGAGCCATACATAACCGCAGGTATCATCCCGTCTTTCTTCTCGCCTTTTTGGCGTTTCTTTACATCTAATGTGAGTGTCATAGTGGGCATATAATACTATATATCTGACTTTATTTCAAGGGTTTGCCAAGACCTCGTCACATGCTAAACTTTAAACATGAAAATTCCAATTATCGCAATAGACGGACCATCAGCCAGCGGTAAAGGGACAATAGCCAGGAGACTCGCAAAACATTATGGTTTCCACTATCTAAACAGTGGCGCAATATACAGACTGGTGGCATACATCGCATCAACACGCGGTATAGCATTAGAAGACATCGAGGCAATATCAGAACTGGGGAGAAATATCTCCCCTATTTTTATAGATGAAAAAGTAATAATAGACGGGGTAGATGTGTGGCCGCAAATAAGCGAAGAAAGTGTCGGAAGGATGGCCTCAAAAATTAGCTCATACATAGGACTGCGTGATGCCATATTTGAGTTGCAGCGTGCGCAGATACAGGATCCAGGGCTAGTTGCGGAAGGTCGCGACATGACCAGTTGTGTATTCCCTGATGCCTGCATCAAAATATTTTTAGACGTCTCTCCCGAGGAGGCCGCTAGACGCAGACACAAAGACGAGACAGATAGAAATAGTCTAACAACATTTGAAGCCCTAGTGGAGATGATGCGTGAGCGTGATCACAGAGACAGGCATCGCGAACACAGCCCTCTAAGGTTAACGATAGATAGTCATCATATAGACACCAGTGGTATGAGCCGTGAAGATGTATTCGACGAGTGCGTCAGATATTGCGACGAGATTTTAAATAAAAAAGATTGCGAATAGTTTTGACAACGAATAAAGATAAAATAAATTTTAACAAATAAAAAAACCGCGACCCTCTTTTCCTTTTCAGGATTAGAGAATCGCGGTTTCGCTGCGTGGCTGAGGTCCTATTGGACCAGCCAGCATGCGCGACCGGAGATGGCCGGTACTGTGACGAGTTCCACTCGCATGTTTGGTGCCAAGTTGTTGCGAGCGGATTGCTCCGTATCAGCCTTGAGCGTTTTGGCGACACAGAGAATGGTGACATCCATCTGTGTTGGGCGCCAACTCGTCATCCACGTATCACGTGCTGGAGGCACGGGCGAGTAGACGACAACCTTGTCGAGATCGACAGTGGTGTTTTCGTAGATGCAGAATGCTGCATCTACTGTGTTCACGGCCAACTGTCCAGAGCAAAGGCTTGGGGCCTTGAACGTCGGTACGGCAATCACTTGCGAGTGTGCCGGTTGTGGCATGAGCGCAACTGCGAGAGCGATTGCGATTGCCACGAACAGTGCGCCTTGAGTGCGCGAGAAACCAAATACTGTGTTCATGTATATCTCCTGAAGTGTTGATTGTGCATGTCCGCAAGCTTTTTAAAGCTTTTGGATACTGATATAAGTATACACGAAACAAATCTTTTGTCAAGCTTATACTTGACAAATACATAAAAAGGGTGTATAGTATAAATATCGTTAAATTGTTCAAAAAGGTTACAAAATCATGGGTTCTTTGATCTTTAAAGCTCTCTTCACCACAGTTCCTGGCGGAATAATGCTTGGGGCTGTAGTCCTGATTACATTGTATACGCTCTGGAAAAACCTGAAAGGGTTCAACCCGATCTATGCAGACGTCATGACTGACGCTGGCATCGCAGCGTTCGGCTCCGTAGCTGACAACCTGCGCAAACAGCAGAAAAACAAAAAGTGACACAGCAATGTGTCGCACCCCCCCCTAAAGCCGGAATTCGTTCCGGCTTTTTTATTTGTTAGATTTTTCTCGCCCTAAATCCTAGTATGTCCGTATATCTGTTATTACCAAATAATATAGGATAAAAATCTTCCTCTGCACGAACTTCTTCCCCTTCATCTGTGAGGCAGACGATGGAATCTTTTTTAACTAAAACAAAATTCAAAACATCTTTATCCAATATATACCCATCAATAAATTCTTTTTTATACACGTCAAACACTTCGTATGTTTCTGTAGATTTTATTTCTCTAGGATTCTCAAATAGATTCGTCTCAACAAGGTCGTAATGCAATAAAATTTGAGTTATGTCATATAACACAGCCATCAGGACCGGTTCACTATCATCTTTACCATATTCAAAAGCAATACCAACTTTAGCTTGGGATATTAACGCATTGTCTGATTTGTATTTCATATGCAAAACTTTTGGCGGCTTGAACACCTCAAGCAATTCTTTTGTTGCTGTATCATATTTAGTTACAATCACCATTGATTGATCGCCTAGATCGGTGGTTTTTGTTGAGTGTATGTCTATTACAATGTCAGCCACGACTATCTTTTTAGAAAGCTCAAAAGCGCGCATCTCCTCATATGTCCCGCGCTCCTTTCCTGGGAACACTCTGTTAAGATCATTTTCAACAAAGGGAATATTTTTCTTCGAGGCAACTGGGTTACCTACCACAAACTCCAAATTATCTGATTTTATATTTAAAGTTTTTAATTTCTCAATCACAAAAAGACCGAGTCTCTCATGTCCGTGTGTCGATCCGACGATAACAATCTTTTTAGTGTTCATTTCTTATGATATTAGAATAGTTTAACGCCAAAAGGACATATAGACTATCTCGCCCACTCACTCTTTAATACACCAAAAACTAACTCATCAGAAAAAGTGTTCTCAGACTTATTACTTTCTCTCAACACTCCCTCGAGTTTAAATCCTAACTTTTCTGGCAGAGCCTTACTTCTAATATTAAACGAATCACACTTGATCTGTATGCGATGCAAATTTAAATCCTCAAATCCATATTTTATTATCGCCTCTACACACTCTGTCATGATACCCCTACCCTCAAAATCTTTATCTATCCAATACCCGATCTCTGCCCATTCATCAACATTGTTAATAGTATGAAAACCCATAGACCCTATCCATTTACCTTCATAACAAATACCAAAATCTGCCGCTTCTTTCTTTTCAAATTTTTCCTTGCATTTCTCAATAAACCTTCTTGTGTCTTCCACTACTAATGTAACATCAACCCATGGTAACCATGGGTGCAAATGTTCACGATTTTTGTCAGTCAATAAAAACATTTCTTCTGCGTCCTCTGATTGACGAAGTTTTAAAGAAAGTTTTTCGTTGATTTTTAATTCGAAGGTCATATTATTATTTAACATTAATTAAAGAGAGGTGTTCAGCATTTTTTTATAAATACTCTCCCAACAAAAAACACTCGCTACCAACCTTTTCAGAATCGTGGGCAAAAAGAATAATACTCTCTCTATCGCAGACAACATCCTCCTCCCCATCTACACCTACGACATCTCCAACCTTTACGATCTCAAAATCGGAAAACTTTTTACCAAGCTTAAAACTCTCAGTCTTACTATAATATTTCTGATAGACCTGTATTTTATTTTGTTTTAAATTTTTTGTTGCTGGCTCACCACTTACGTGCCCCAATATTTTCAAAAAAGAAAGGATACTTTCTTTGGCTGTTTCTGTGGACGCCGGGTCCCCCAAATATCCGCATTCAACACATATACCAACCCGACCTATCAGATTCATATAATAATCAGTCCCACCTGGCTCGTTCTCATCAAACCCATACACAACAGAGTTAAAAGGTAGAACACTGGTTACTGACTCTGCGTTCCTTTCACATATTATAAATGGTTTGCTGTTCGAGTTCGTACTGGCATGAACATCCAAAACATGTTCTGATTTATTTAAATACTCTTTCAAATATTCTGCCCTATTGTATTCATAGCTATCAAGTTCATCTTGAGTCATTTCTGATGATGGACGATACATTCTATTCAAATTCTTTTCTGTGTATCTCACATTCTTGTCTATCGCTCTCGGGTTACCATAAGCAATATACACGGTGCCATTTTCTATTTTTAGATCAGGTAATATTTCGTTCATCGCCTCCACCCCACACACCTCATTACCATGAGTGCCGACGACTATCATATTAGTGGGGCCACTGTTAAAGCCTTTTATTTCTATCACTTTCTCCATTTTCTTTATCATTGTTCACTTTTTTGATTATACAAGAAAATGATTGTTTTAACAAAAACACCAAATAAAAAACGGCGAGCTATCTTGCGATAGTCCGCCGTTTGTAGGTGAGGTCCTGGTTACGCTCTAGCTTATGCTATTGCGCTCCGCAGAACACCACCCCTTCACCTGCCCAACCATTTGCCATCGCTGCGTTGTACGTTGCGATGGCTGTGGTGTAGCGATGATTTGCACTCTTTGTAGCGCTCTTCGCACGGAAGAGACGATACACAGGCACAGTTCCTGATTCACATGTTCCTGCCGAGATGTTCGGCTGTATAACCGACATCTCAATGGCCTCATAACGGAAACCAATGAACCCATCTGTCTGTGTTAGGGGTAACTGAGGATTGAAACGTGTAACAGACTTTGCATCGTTATACGTCCCAAAGAAGTGCGTCTTCTCTCCTTCGTGAAAGTATCGATAAACGCTTTTCTTCACGCCAGGGGCCCAAGCTGTGAAGCTGTCCCCTGCACCCGTCTGCCGCGTCCAACCCGGAACATTGTCCAAGACTGCTGCGGAGATGGGTCCGGCCAAGAAATAGTAATCAAGGCCAGCATGGTAATACGTCTGCATTGTGATGCGAGACGACGTATCGGTGTCGAGGTCGGAATAAACCGACCAGTCGATACCGTTAACGATGTCGAGCAAAGTGTTCGCAACCGAGGAGTTGATACGTTGTCCATTGCTGGGGTCGATCGACTCACGATTGAAATACAAGTAGAGAGCATATCCGCCGTTGCGGGCAACGATGGACGACCCACCTGTAACATTGCCAGATTTTGATGCTCCACCTGCGAGACTGAGTGGCGAGCGTACGCTGCCGTCAGCATTGTAGTTGAAAATCATCTTGATCGCCGCACGAGGTGTATCGACAAACGAGAAGGCTGCACCAGAGTTTTCAATTGCTCCACCGTTACCAGCGTAAACAGTCGCCCCATCGTATTCTGATGGGAATGTAAACAAGCTGTCAGCCCAAGGCTCGCCAGGTTCACGACCCGCCGTAACGCTGCCAAGATTTTGACAACGCTGCACACCTTTTATAGTGATCCATTTACCATCTGAACACATCTGATACCCGCCGAAGACGACTTTTACCTCATCGTCAGCGACACCAATGGGACCTGTGACAGTCTCGTGTACGTAGTCAATCAGACTCTTGCCAGTCGCACGCTCTAGCACTGCACCAAGTAGGCCATAGCCAACATTGGAGTAGTCACTCGAAACGTAGTTTTCTGTGCCGGGAGTAAAAGATGGTATCCGTCCGAGTTCATAACGGAGCTGCTGCTCCGGCGTGAACGGACGTTTCCATCCAGTTTTTTGCTCAACTTGTTCTGCTGTCGCAAATTCGCGTATGATTTGGCATCGCTCGTTAACAGCTTGCTCGATGCTACACGTAGCAAACCCAGACATCAGCACACCGTTGAAGGATGTAAGTCCGGATGCGGCTGCCAAGTTTTGACTGGTATCGATACCAGCCTTTTTCATCGCAGCAAGCACATAATGCTTTGTCCTACTGGCAGCACGTCCGGTAACGCCAGACTCCATACGTATAACACTTTTACCCGTCGAGTCCGCAGCCAATTTGCTACGAGTCAGTGCGTCGTTATAACCGACACCACAACTCATCACAATACGGCCTTGATATCCGACGGCCACCTGGGCTGCTAGAGTACCGCTCTCGCGCATCTTTGCCTTGAGGGCGTCTGTCACAGCTGTGACTTCACGCCCACCTTGGCAAGTGCTTGGTAATGCAAATGAATGCCCCACCCAAGACTCTAAAAAACCTCCAAAGATCTGCCCGAAAGCAAGCCCTGGAATACTCAGGAACAAAATGACAAACAGCTTTTTCATGTCGTCCTCCTTAGAAGGAATTGTACTATACACAGTATACACTATTTACCTGTTTTGTCAAGGTGTTAATACTCCACTATCCACAGACGAATATGTCAAAAAGTCTTTATACTATAAATACATTTATGAAAAAAATTATTGGTGTTGTATTTGCATTATTATTGACTTTATCAATGTGGCATCTTGACAAGGCTGCTGCCTATTTGTTCCACTCTAGCCAAATATGTCAGAGTGGTACTCGTGGTGGCTGGGTAATATGTGGGCAGGCGCCCACACCTAGCCAATGTCTGTCTATTGGCGGTAACGGCAACATATCCGAAGGAGAGTCAGACTGTGCACAAAGTTGTGCTGGAGGTGCCATATTACACCCCGGGACAATATACTCTTGTGACCAGGCTGCACCAGTAGTCTGCCCAGCTAACTGTCCGGGGACATACCCTAGCTGCGTGGCGAATTCTGGGTACTCTTACAATAGCTCAAACAACATTTGTTCAGTTGTTATTGGGACATCACCCGAAGGAACACTGACTGCCAACAATAATGGAGTGTGTACTGGTACACCAGGAGGAACATGTACTGTACAGCTGACATACAGTGTGAACTCTGGAGTGACCAATGCATCGATATGGCAATGTGCAAAAAATGGCACGAGCTGTGTGTCAGTAGTCTCGTCTATCGCATACAACAGCCTCATCCCAACATACAATCAAAACATCACTGTTGGTAATTTTAATTCATCATCTCAAGGGGCCTATGTAAAGCTGGTAAATGGATCTACACAGGGGTCATCAATACTGGCTGATATATATGCGGCAGGTATACCTCAACAATCATACACATGTACACCGAGCGGACCAACATACAACAGATATCAATCTAGTGGTTCGCAGGTGTCGTCTGATCCTGGTGTAACAGCCATGTTCACAGACTTTTTCTGCGGTGAACCATCGCGTCTAGCTGTAACGTGTCCGGTTGGTACGGCGGGCACGGCAGGATTGGTGTCCCTAACTGATACAAAATATAACTGTAAAACCTTTGACTATAGTTCATGTGTTTGTAATTCCTCTGTATCATGTAGTGCTGGTACTGGAGCTGGGGGCACATCACCATCTGGAACATACCCATCATGTACATGTCCAGGGGGGCAAGTCTATAACTCTGGATCAAACAGCTGTGCGTGCCCAGGAGGGCAAAACTGGGATGGTGGTACATCAACATGTCGTACACCATGCCCTGCTGGATCTACAGGAACATATGCAACTAGTTGTACCTGTCCAGCACCGGCATCGTATAACTCTGGATCTAATACTTGTACATGTCCAGCGCCGAGAACATGGAATGGGTCAAGCTGTGTCTGTCCAGCAGGACAGGGATGGAATGGGTCAAGCTGTCAGGAGCTGTGTCCAGCAGGAACAACTGGTACATATCATCCGTCATGTACATGTCCGGCGCCGAGAACATACAACACCAGCACTAGAGGATGCGACTGTCCTGTAGGTCAGACATGGAATGGGTCAAGCTGTGTTACGCCTGGTCTATCTTGTGAACAAAATGGAATGACAATATCATATTCTAACTTAACATCATCGTCATTTGATTATAGCTGGGACTGCGGAGTTGCATTTGGTGCACCGACTACATATATATGGGGTCCGAATCAGAGTACATGGCAAATGACGTCACCGACAGGTAGCTATTCATCATCAGGCAAATCACCGAGCACAACATACAGTACAACATTGTGGTGTCAACATCCATACAGCGATGGAGTACAGGGTGACGTTATGAGTTGTGATGTGACAACACCAGCGGCTAGCCCAATAACTGTTACCACAAACGCAGCGACAAGTATAACAACTGGTGGCGCAACGTTATCATTCACTGTTTCTAACTACAATAGCTCTCCTGTGGGGGCCGCAGTAAAACTTTATCAAAGTGATGGCACAACGATAATAAATACATACTCTACGACAAATCCAGGAGCAACAGTAAATGCGAATGGATCATACTCTGTAGTCCTATCTTCTCTATCTTGCGGAACAACATATCAATTCCGCGGCGAAGCTGGATCTACATATGGATCTAAATTATCATTCACAACATCTGCCTGCCCTTCGACAGGGGTAACGTGGGTTAATTTGCCTATGTCTGTACAGTATGGCAGTACTGCTGGATTAAAATATAATGTAACTGCCATACCAGCTGGTCAAGTAGCTACATGTGACCTCTATGACTACACAGGAACAACAGAAATATCTGGTGTGTCTGCACAATCTATATCTACTATTAGTCCCACTGTTGGTAATGCAAGCTTTGAGGCTCCGGCTCTCGCCGCCAACTCTGGACAATGGAACCCGAGTGGCGCAACATGGACATTTACAGGTTCAAGATCAGGAACCGCAGCACCGGCAGGAAGCGATACAGGAACTGGAATAATGCGAGATGGTTGGAATGGTTGGAGTACAACAAATGAGAACGGTTCACAATACGCATTTATTCGAGGTAACTCTGGATCAATAAGCCAATCCGTAACATTTGGTGGTGGAACATATCAAATCTCAGTCATGGCAGCGCGCGCAGGAGCATCATCTATGAATGACTTGGTAGTAAAGGTTGATGGCAATACAGTCATGGCAGTGCCGTATGCAAGTATGCCAGCTGGATCATTCTCTACATTTACAACATATAACTTAGATCTCTCTGCTGGAGCTCATACAGTAAGCCTAACAGGCGGAACATCTTCAGCGCAGACACTCTTCCTGGACAATGTAACAATAACCCCTACAGCTAGCCATAATAGTACATTTACAATTAACCCATCACCTGCAACGTTACCTGTTAACCCTTCTGGTTACGGTTACACTGTAAAATGTACTATACCTACACCAGCTTCTACAGTACAAGCTCTAGGCAATGTTACAGTTGTTGTAGATGGCGCGCCGTCAGTATCTCTAGAAAGAAATCCAACACCTACCCTAATGAGATACCAGTGCTCAAATTCAACCGGAGTAAAAATAGTTTCAACTGGTGGAATAACTCAGTCTCTATCTAATGGCCAATATATCTACACTGCCACAACAACACCTCAAACAGCGCTGGATAATTATCTTGTTAGATTTAAAACAGACTACCAGAACAACTCACTTTCTGGACAAGTCAGTAACGGTATCAATTTCCCTTGGGATAGAAATAATAACGGGTCTATAAACTCGACCGACCTGTCTTATGTTAACGCCAGACTAACATACCCAACTGTCACATCAGCAGATCTTGTGACTGTATCTGGATCAGCTGGGTCAGCTATGGCTACTGGCCCTGATGGATATATCTATGTTTCTGGTGGTACAACGATACAAAAAATGAATCCTGCAGATGGGTCGAGAACAACTTTTGCATCAGGATTTAATAATGCAAAAGGTGTAGCCTTTGGATCTGATGGAATGTTATATGTTGCCGACCTAGGCAATGGGAATGTTTACAAAGTAACCACAGGAGGAGTTGTAAGTGTCCTGTCGTCTGGATTTACTCAGCCGCTACATCTTGTTGTTGATAGTTCGAATAACGTGTATATGGCTAACAATGTAAATAACGAGATAACAAAAATATTCCCTAACGGATCAGTAGCTTGGTTTGCTAGCATACCAAATACTGGCTCTTTGGGAATAAATGGAATGACAATATCACCAGTTAACAATTATTTATATGTCGTTCCAAAGTCTTATGTGGTATATCAAGTTACATCAGCTGGATCTGTTTCTAGTTTAATGACAATGTATGATCCGGGATTTGGTATAGTTACAGATACATCAAATAACATGTATGTGTCTAGTTATTCTGCAGGAACTATCACACGCATTAATGCAGGTGGATCTTCTACATCTACTGTTATGACTGGGCTGTCTGGCCCTATGGGTATGGCAATAGCCCCTACTGGTGAGCTATTCGTCGGTAGACTAGCTGGAACTATCAGAAAATCTAGTGTGCTGGATAGCTACCCTCAGACACTCACAGGAACATTCCCGTTCATCCAGGGGGCACAATACACAATAGAGTGTCTTGGTGTATACGGCTCACTACCTGCCTATGCGACCAGCACACCTATGAACATGACTGTTGGGTACGCATCATCTACAGCAACACTACCTGACATAATGACAACATGTCCTACAAACTCTACAGCTTATACATTAGCTAGATCTCCCGCTTGGACATCTTCGCCTATTTGGGCTAGCGGGTCTATATGGGGAGCAACAAACACTGATTCTGCAATAACACCAGGAGTGTCGACATCTACATACACGTACACATTAACATGTACAAGAAATAGCGGTCTCATATATACAGGACAAGTTGTTAACAGTGTAAATGTCCCGCCGGCCATCGTAGTAAACAACATGAACAGCCCGCTTGTCGCTAGCGGTACACCTGCGGTAACATCATGGAGATCTGATGGGAATAGCTGCGATCTTAAAAACTATGACGGCTCTGCAACATGGGCCGGAGGTATAACTGGTACACCCATATCTGGAGGCTATCAATACAGCTACACTATGTCACCTGATAATCCAAACTTTACATGGCTTAGAAGCTCTAGACTGGGAACAAATGCTGTTGGTTGGTCTGTAACATGTAAAGATACAACGGCACCAGCAAGATTAACAACAACCAACTCTAGCTCAGTGCAAGTCTATATACCTACCACCGCAGTAATCACTCCACCTGACGTGAATGGAAGCCTCCGTTTTACATGCACAAGAGATTTTGACTACATGGATATCAAGCGTAACGGAACATCACTATCTAATTACCCAAAGACATGGAACACAAATCAAGTAGCTAGCTACTCTGTACTCCTCCCTAATTTGGGTGGAACGTATGAGCTGGTATGTAAATCATCAAACATTCCTGGCAACATAGATAATGATATATACCCTGATACTGGTCTACAAGTTTACGGTAGCATAGGTGGAAACAATGGGTCATCTATACCGACAACTGCTGTAGTGACTGGATCATCAGCACAAACAAGTAGTATGACTAGTGATGGGTACTTTGCAAACCTAAGTTACAACATAGCAAATGCAACAACATGGAATGTGCAATTTTATGATGCTGCATTCTCTGGAGGAACACTAAAATATAGCTGTTCTAATACTGGTGGCTGTGACAGTACATATTCAATGTACAGACTAACAAGCGGAACTAGTGGTGTAAGCCTAAACAGTAGTGTTGGACTACCAGATATGCCACTGAATGGTGGGGGTAGATGGGTAATAACAGCAGGTGATGGGGTATCAACAAAAACACTGACACTAAATCTCAGCAACACCCTAGTCCCTAGTGGGTCACTAGTTGCAGTACCAAACCCTCTCGCTGGGACTGACGCGTTTGATTTGTACATAAGCTGTGATAACTCAACATCTTACAATCTATACAACACATCCTTCTCTACTTCAACAGCTAACGGCTTGATAGTACCTTATAACAGCCTCACATACAGCGGAACAATGACAAATAAAATCACTTACTTTGCAACAAATTCTAATCAGAGTCTTAGCTATGCTCCGATACAATTCGAATGTATAGGTGGATCTCAGGTCTATTTACAAACAACAAATATACCTATACTCTCTCGCCAACCAGCCACAGTAAACAAATTCACCGTATACCCTCAAACAGTGGTGTGTGGTGGTGGAAAAGTGGCGCTAGCGTGGACAGTCAACAATCCAGTAGGTAAAAACTGTACCTTGGACGCAACAACAACTAAACCGTTAAGCCAATACCCTGGCAGCCAGCAATCTGGTATAGCGACAGGTATATCTGCAGTGAGAGCAAAACTAAACTCTAGTGACTATGTAATAAGAGGAGTTGGGGCGAACGGCTTAGCTGATACGCGAGCAGGCAATACCACCTCGACTGTATTTAGCACATTGGATGCTAACGGTAATAGTGTTGGTGAGCTACCTCGTATACAAATACGTGATAATACTAGATTCAGCCTCAGCTGTGTACACCAAGGTGTGACAACGACTGTAGCCATAGATGCCCGCACTGCCTGCCAAGGAGAACAATAATTATTAACAGATGGAATATAAAGGCCGCACCGAAGGTGCGGCCTTTATTGTATACTGTACACATGCAAAACATTTGGCCGTTTCTAATACGACTCGCTATTGCTATATATTTTATATATCCAAATACTATCAAGCTTTTGAACGCCGCAGTAACGTACAAAAATACAGGGATATTTGCTTGCGCTGATTCATATTTGCCAGGAATACTGGCATACAACTTATGGTACGGTGCATTTGTGGCGCTTGGAGTTTTAATTTTAATATGGCCAAGACCTGTACTTCCTCTAGCTATGGCTTTAGCAGTATTGGGGTGTGAATTATATATTAATTTTGGGACAGGAAATTTTGGACTATCGAGCATATTATTGTTAGTATTGATACTGATATCTATCGCCCTCATCATATACTATGCCTTCCATAAAAAGCGCCACGATTAGCAGCATATACAAGCTCTCTCCGACTTTACGCCTCGCTTTACAAAAACTAAATCTGAACACCTTTGAGGATATATTACGTTATCAGCCTTTGCGTTACGCCTCATACCTAGACAATCAAAACATAGCCGGGTTGTCAGCTGGCACACCTGCGACAATATACGGATCGATAACAAATGTAAAAGTCAGAAAATCTTGGACCACAAAAATACCCATGACTGAGGGTTATGTTTCTGATGGAGTTAATAGGATAAAATTGTTTTGGTTCAATCAGCCCTATATTGGGAAAATGTATCCTGAGGATACATTGGTCTGTATAAAAGGCACACCTCAATCAAAAGGTGGCGAACTATCACTATCTAATCCATCTATAGAAAAAGTAGACACTGTCCCAGACCTGTCCGACGGACTATTCGCAAAGACATCTAATGGTGACGCCTTGACCCCGGTATACAGAGAAACAAAAGGCATCTCATCTCGCATAATATATGAGATAGTCAAACGCATAGCATTGACCAAAGAGTTTGAAAATATTGAGGACCCATTGCCACAACATATACGCGAGGCATTGCATCTCCCTCGTCTACGCGAGGCTTTCCTCCATCTACATATTCCTAACGATGAAAAGATGACATTGGTCGCTAGAAAAAGATTCCTTTTCGAGGAGATGTTTTATGTGCAGCTAAAAATATCTCGTGAGCGTGCAATGTCTGCTGCATCACCAGCATATGTGGTATCGAGTCCTGATATGAATACATTTTTCAAAATGCATGGTTACTCACCTACAAATGCTCAAACTAGGTCACTGGATTATATTTTAAAAGATATGAGTAAAGGAATACCAATGCAAAGACTACTCGAAGGTGATGTGGGGAGCGGTAAAACTCTTGTTGCGGCTGCAGCAGCTTACGCAACAATACTTGGTAAACGTGACCAAAAGAAATCTGGCACCCCGTTACAAGTTGCCTACCTAGCACCAACAGAAGTATTAGCTTATCAGCAATTTGAAAGCTTTATAAATTTCCTAAAACATACAGGCATTGAAATAGGATATCTCTCTGGTTCAAAAGCTTTAAAATATCCATCTAAACTATCAGATAGCCCAGTAAAGGTATCACGCACACAACTACTCAAATGGGTAGAGGAAGGAAAAATAAGTATGCTAATAGGCACTCACGCCATTACAAAAAAGTCAGTAGAGTTCCGAGACCTCTCACTAATAATAATAGATGAGCAGCATAGATTTGGCGTTAACGCTCGTAAATCACTAGCTCACAAACGTGGCGACAAACGCCCCGAGATACCACATCTACTATCTATGACTGCGACCCCTATTCCCCGCACTCTCGCCCTCGCACTGTTCGGTGATCTAGACCTCACTATTATCGACGAGCTACCCAAAGGCCGCAAACCGATACAAACAGTATTGTCTACGAACAGCACACGTGATGATGTTTACGAACACATAAAAGATGAGATCAAGAATGGTAGACAAGTGTATGTAATATGCACCAGAATATCTGAGAATGAAGAGGAGTCCAGTAACAAAAAAAGTGTGGAGAGTGAGATCATACATTTGCAAAAAGTATTCCCAAAGTTAAAAATAGCAGCCATGCATAGCAAGCTTAAAAATGATGAAAAAGAAAAAGTCATCATGGAATTTAAAGATAAGAAAATAGATATACTAGTTAGTACGTCAGTCGTAGAAGTTGGAGTCAATATACCAAATGCCAGCATAATGATAATTGAGGATGCTGATAGATTTGGACTGTCGCAGCTGCATCAGCTGCGTGGACGCATAGGACGTGGAGAACATCAATCTGTGTGCTATCTATTTAGCAATAGTGAAAATGACAAGACTGTAGAGAGGCTAACCAATTTTTCAAAAACCAACAGTGGTTTTGAATTGGCTGAAATAGACATGGCAGAGCGTGGACCAGGCAGTCTAGTGTCCAGTAAGCAGTCCGGTATGAGTGACCTAGCAATGGAGGCGTTAAAAAATATAAAGTTGGTTGAGATGTCAAAAATATACGCCAAAGAAATAATTGAAAATGACGTTAATCTTGAGAACTTTCCTGAGCTGCAAGAAAAACTAGCCAGCTTTGACGAATTACATTTGGAATAGAAAAAGTCGACACCTTGGTCGACTTTTTTGGTTGGTCACAATCAAAACAACTTCACACATCCAACCACAAGGAAGCCAAAACCTACCAACCCCGGCAAGATAGCCCAACCATTAACTAAATCTTTTTTACTTTTTGAAATGTTGTAGGCCAGGAAAATTAAAGCAACTCCAACCATCACTAAAAAAAGTGACGTTGAACGCTCGGCGGCTGTAGGACGAAACATGTCTTTGCTCCATGTAGATTAAAAAGGGAACATACCCAAAAGGATACTAACACACATATTAAAAAAGTCTATTCCTTGTCCGCCCACCTGGACTTGAACCAGGGACCACTCGGATATAAGCCGAGTGCTCTAACCAACTGAGCTATGGGCGGGATTGTGATATTTTAACACAAAAACTATTTCTTTACAGCTATACCATTAGCGCGTAGTATGACTTCGAAATCTTCTCTTTCTATATTCTCTTTTTCTATCAATTGCGTAGCGATTATCTCGAGTACGTGTTTGTATTCGCTAACTATTTTCCTAGCTCGGTCACGCCCCTCTTCTACTATTCTTTTTATCTCTGCATCTACTTTTTTACTCATATCCTCACTGTATTCCCTATCACCAGCACCTCTACCATATATGACTTTATTGCGCTCGTTTTCTAAAGCTAATGGACCCACTACGTCGCTCATGCCGTATCTCACTACCATATTACGAGCCATAGCTGTGGCCTGTTCTAGGTCTCCTGATGGGCCGGTTGTTATCTCACCATACACCATCTCCTCAGCAACATATCCACCAAATGTCATAGCTATGTCATCTAGGAATACTTGTTTACTCATCAATCTCCTGTCATCAGTTGGTAATTTTAATGTATAACCTCCAGCTGAGCCACGAGATATAATACTAATCTTGTGTATCGGGTCTGCTTTTGGCAAGACAGATGCCACCAGTGCATGCCCTGCTTCATGATATGCCACCAATTTTTTCTCTTCTTCGCCCATGAGGTGACTTTTACGTTCAGGCCCTAGCATTACTTTTTCTATGCTACGTATGAGGTCAAACTGAGCCACCTCTTTTCTTTTTTCTCTAGCTGCCAATATTGCTCCCTCATTAATGAGAGACTGCAGCTCGGCACCTGAAAATCCTGGAGTGCGTGTAGCTATGAGGTCAAGGTTAATATCATCCCCCAATTTCTTACCCTTTACATGCACGTCAAGTATTTCGCGTCTCTCTGACCTATCCGGCAAGTCAATCAGTACACGTCTATCAAAGCGTCCTGGTCTCATCAGCGCCTCATCCAGCACATCTGGTCTATTTGTAGCAGCAATCACTATCACTTTTTCTGTGGGCTCAAAACCATCCATCTCTACGAGTATCTGATTAAGAGTTTGCTCACGCTCATCATTACCTCCACCCATACCGACACCACGACTACGACCCACACTATCTATCTCGTCTATAAATATTATTGCTGGCGCAGTTTTCTTTGCTTCATTAAATAGATCACGCACACGTGATGCACCAACACCCACAAACATTTCTACGAATTCAGAGCCTGACAGATGATAAAACGGCACTCCGGCCTCACCAGCTATAGCTCTAGCTAGTAATGTCTTTCCAGTTCCTGGTGCACCAGTTAACATTACCCCTTTCGGTATACTTGCGCCTATATCTAAAAACTTCTTTGGTTCTTTTAAGAATTCTACTATCTCTTCTAATTCTTGTTTTGCCACTCTAGCTCCTGCAACATCTTTAAATGTTACTTTACCATTTTTATTTTTAGGATCTATCATTTTTGCACGACTACTTCCAAATGATAACGCCTGCATGTTGGCCCCCTTTACACTTCTAGTCATCAAATAAAGCATCAAACCAAAAAATATTATTGGTAATAATATACCGACTAAACTTAGAGTAGATCTAAAATTCCCACTGCTTTCTATATCTATTTTTAGAGCTGCCAATTTCTCATCTGTAACCCCCAAGCTTTTAAAAGTTGTCGCGACACTCTCACCAGACTCTTTTGTTGTAGTTAGTGTAGATGATGCCAGTTTTGCAACAATGGTGTCATCACTGATAGACAACTCTGTCACCTCTCCAGCGTTGATACGAGTGACCATCTCACTTATTGATATATCTGTATTTACACTTTTAGTGTTTATATCCTTCAAAACTGGCCATCCTATAAAAATAGCTATAAAAAAGATAGATATCCACCAACTTTTGATAAATTTTACAAATGATTTCATCTTTCGATTATATGCTAAAATATGATCAATGTCACTTGCGAGCAATAAAAAAATACATCATGATTATGAGGTCATTGAGAAATACTCTGCAGGTATAGAGCTTTTAGGTCATGAGGTAAAATCAATCAGAAAAGGCCAAGCTAATCTACTTGGGGGCAAGGTCATACTGCGTGGTGGTGAGGCATATGTTGTAGGTATAGATATACACCCATATCAGGAGAACAATACTAACGACTTTAAAATTGCCTATGACAAGCTCCGCACCCGGCGACTGCTATTTAAAAAGACTGAGCTGGCGAGACTGTACAAAACATTAGAAGACAAGCAGCTGCACCTATTACCCTATTCACTGTATGATGCTCACGGAATAATAAAACTAGAACTAGCACTTTGTAAAAAGCTAAACAAACATGATAAGCGTGAGAAAATAAAAGAAAGAGACTTTGAACAAAAAGGTGAATAATCTTTCTCTTGACATATCTGAGAATAGTTAGTATATTTTATATACATTTTCGGATGTACAGTTTGGGGGTGCCAGGATTCGATCTTTGTAAATTTTATATAGTGCAATACCGTGATGACGATACGCGATACGCTCGTCAAAAAGAATGCAAACAAAACTGCATCAGTAAGTTCACCTATGTGGGCTTACTCTCCTGCCTTTGCTCGTGCTTAGTCACGACAAACGTTGGACGCCCTGCTATCACTCACACATCGTGTAGTTAGGGTGTCATAAAGAATGTGTGTAGGATATTTTTCTTTCGTGATTTGTAAAATGTCTGAAATCAAAATCACAAATGCGTTCTCATTTTGCAAAGTTTTCTAAAAACGCATTAAAACAAATTTTGCTATGTATTGTAGAGTCTATATAATTTTACTTTGACACTGGGGTTCAACTCCCCACACTTCCACAAATAACAAAAGCCGCCCCTTAGGCGGCTTTTGTTATTTTATTAATACAGTTGAACGTAAGCAAAAGCTATTATCAACATAGAAACTAGTTGATATGTGGCATTGACTAGAAACTTTTTAACGCGTAGACCCTTTGGGGTATTCCCCCACAATAAATCCCCTGCTTGGATAGGAATAACAAAGCCGATCCAAATAAATACAACTGCATACCACCAAGAAAAACCGAATGGATAAAAAATCTCGATAAGCATGAACATAGCCAACACATGCATAGCAGATAGTAATGCCTGCAAAATATAAGCTGAGCCCATTTCTTTTTGCATAGCTTTTAACTCCTCTTTACTCTTGTGCTCTACACCATTTATTTTCATCCACAATTTTCCGAACATTAAGGGGCTAAACCACACAGATCCGATAATAATACTAATAACAACACCAAGCAGGACAAGCCAATAGTTAATATCAAATTGCTCTACAAAAAATAATATATCTGTCATATATCAAGTTTACTCCAGCTATACGAAAAGTCTACGTATCTTGAACACAGCTACGGCAAATACGGCCCCCAATGTATCCATTAACATGTCTTTTTGAGCATCCCATATATCTCCCTGTGAACCGAGAACCTCTATCCCAGCCTCTGGATTAACAGATATAGCGTACCACCATTCAAACAACTCATAAGCAGCAGCGAGGGCCATAATAGCAAACAACGCATATGTATAGGCCACCCAGTTTTTACTAACCAATTTTAATTTCAACAATAGCTCTATGATAACAAATGCATACAGACCCACTGTGGCGTGCGCTACTCTGTCATACATATTTCTCTCACTGCCGATCATATTGTTGAACCAATCAAAAGGTACTGCTGCAAAAGTATAATGAGCACCTATGACATGCATAACAGGCAATACTGCTGCAAAGATGTAGGCCAGATTGCTAAATCTAATATTTTTAAAATACAAAACAATCAAAATCAAAACTGAAACAAAAGAGGTCAATGCCTCCACATACCAAACATTAAAATCTAGTGGTTTATATGCGCTCCAAGCAAAGACTATCGCATATACAGACAAACATAAGGCCGGGACATTTATTTTATTCATAGTGTAACGCATTAGAATTCTCCCCAATGCACCATCATATACGCTGATATCATCATTATTACTAGCTCGTATATAACACCTACGAACACTTTGTTAAATCTCATTCCGCTCGGCACATTGTCCCAGATAACACTAGTTGTATGTATAGGGATTATAAACCCGGCCCATAACATTAGTGTCACGGCACTCCATGATAATGTCTCACTGGTTGCGTGTATAAAAACTGACAATATATAGAACTGCAAAAAAGTAACCAGTACTTGCATTCCGTACATTGATATTATCTTTCTTTTAAAAGAGTTGACTTCGTTCTCATTTCTATTGTGTAACCCTGTGACACGGAGCCAGAAACGCCCAAACATCATAGGTCCATACCACAACATTCCAACCAAAAGACTAACCACTGTTGAGGCTATGACAGCCACATAATCAGTTTGCATAGTACAAAGTATAACATCTATATATTTCAAAATACATAGATATGTGTTATTATGTTGATAATTAAACAATTAGACAAACAAAACCTTGCAACAAAAAATCCTAATCAACAACGCTATCCGATCACTCAAACTCCGAGTAATAGACCAAAACGGTAACAGTCTGGGTGTCATAACAAAAGAAGAAGCGCTAGAGTTTACAAGAAAAGCAGGTCTAGACCTAATAGAAGTATCTCCTAACGCTGAGCCGCCAGTAGCCAAAATAATGGATTACGGTAAATATCAGTATGAGACTTCAAAAAAGGCTAAAGATGTAAAAGCTAAGGCTGTAAACAACGAGACCAAAAACATACAGATATCCATCGGTATCAGTGAACATGACATAGAAACCAAAACAAAGCAGGCTGCAGAATGGCTAAACGAAGGTCATAGGGTGAAAGTAGAGATGCAATTAAAGGGTAGAAATAAATTCATGGACGAAGCCTTTCTCAAGGAAAGACTGAACAGAATGCTTGCTATTATCCCCGCTCAATACAAAATAGCAGACCCGCTCAAGAAGATGCCGAAGGGTATGACTATAGTGCTTGAAAAGTCTAAATAATTGTGATAATATACCCTTTGTCATGAAGACAAATAAATCCCTGACAAAACGTCTCAAAATCACAAAGAACGGCAAAATACTCGCTCGTAAACCAGGTCAGAACCATTTCAATGCAAAGGCTAGTGGAAGACGCACCCTAAAAGGGCGTAAAATGAGTGAGTTTGCTATGACAGGAAAAGAGAAGGCTCGTTTCCTCCCTCGTGTTCTAAAATAATTTAATAATATAATCAAAATAGTATGGCAAGAGTAAAAAGAAATGCAATAGCGATGAAGCGTCGCCGCAACGTCCTAAAAGCAGCAAAAGGATATCGTTTCCACAGATCCAAAACTGAAATGGCGGCAAAGGTTGCTATCAAGCATGCTGGACGCCACGCTTTTGCACACAGAAAAGACAAAAAGAATGACATGCGTAGACTGTGGACTGTTCGTCTCAATGCATTCCTCCGTACCGAAGGTACAACATATTCGAGATTTATCGATATGGCTACAAAGAAAAACATGCAAGTCGACCGTAAAATCATGGCAACACTTGCCGAGACTAATCCGGACGCAATGCGTGCAATCATCGCAGCAGTAAAGTAAAACAAAATAAAAGTGCCGCCCGTAGGGCGGCACTTTTATTTTGTTACCTAAACAATACCTGAGTTTTTGGTCCAACCCTTCCCCATCCCGTAGACCTCTCACCCCCTTCGCATACTATGTTGTATTGGCATTGTATCTTTCTAACAACAGAAAGAGTGTAATTACCAAAGTATCCTGTTATCATATCTTTTGAATACAAGTTAGGATATCTTGTACTTAGAATTGTCTGAAGTAGTGAGACATCTTTCCCGGACAAGCCTCTGTATAACGCTC
>CAYQUK010000003.1:0-52829 GCA_964420875.1 uncultured Candidatus Saccharibacteria bacterium | reverse complement strand
CGTATCACCCTTTCTATCATACCTCTACCTCTCTCTTTAAATTCTGCCTCCTGCTCGGCAGATGTGAAGCCCCCTATTTCGCCACTCACCTTTACCCATTCATTTTCATAGTCAGCCAAGAGGTCGCGACTCATACGCTCGTCAGATTTGAAATTGGCCAGATTCTCGAGGACATTATGCACTGCCACACCGAGTGACATATATGGCGAAACTATTGCCACCTTTCTCCCCTCGCTATTTTTGTATACATTGTGTAGATAATACAGCCTCGGACATTTCAGCCAGTCACCCATGCTACTATGCGACACCCATACAGCTTTATATTTATCCCTCGTCTCGACTTTGTTTTGCATTTTAATAATTATATCACTTTTGATAAATAAAATAATGAGTTGAATTATTATTATATTTCTTGTAGTATTCTCTTTGGACAAGTTCGTCCAGATAGAATCGAGGGGAACGAAATGGCAATAGGAGTCTTTGAATGCTCCGCAGGCAGTCTGGATGCCGAAACAAAAAAAGCTTTGTTCGCGGCTGCAGATGCAGCCATCTTGTGCGGGCGAACAACCGGCTTTATGGTGATCGGAAATGACCAAAACAAAAGTCCAAAATCAATAACCGTCCCGACACCAAAAACCCAGCAATGACCAATCTTGAACTGGAAAAGCCCCTTAAATAAGGGCTTTTTTACTTGACAAAATAAGTAAAATGTGTAATAATATACACAGCTACAGACACGAGGCAATAAGGCCTAAACAACTTCATAAATTAAGGGATCTTTCCATGAATACCACAGCCGCAACAGTCCTGATCTGCACCATCTTCTGCGCTCTCTTCGGAGCTTCGCAGCTGGTACATATCTTCGGCGATAATGACGCCATGATGACAACTCTGCGAGATCTTGCGCTTCTGTTTGCCATTCCGGCCGGTCTCATGACCGCCTGGTACATCAAAAAGACAGCACAGCTCACCGCAACGCCAGCTTAATCGCTACGTCGCCAACACCCCGCTCACAGAGCGGGGTTAGTTTTTATTTTAGTAGCTCCTCTTCGAACTCCAATATGTCTTTGAGGCGGACGTCACGCTCGCTACCGTCGTCTTTGATTCTGTATTTAGATGTATCCGGGAAGTCCAGATCGATCACTTTTTTATATACAGCATTCGCAAGTCTCGATACCCTGTCGATAAGATTGTCATCTAGTTTCAACTCCAATATGTTTATATTCCCTTTTTTGTCCGCCTCCAAAAATTCTATATACCCCTTTTCCAATTTATAGTCCTTGTACCCACGCGAATTTTTAATCAGTAGATAATAATAAGCCAATTGATAGCCAAAGAAATGCATTTTGATCTTGTCATACTCAGTGTCCGCATCCTCCCAATCTTTAAAACTTTTCCCAGTCTTGAGATCAGTCACGAGGACAGTGTCAGCATCAAAATCGATCTTGTCTATTTTCCCTGTCGCTGGCACAGAACCTATCATCACTCCCTCACTTGCAAAGTTCACCTCCACCATACTACTCTCTTTGATTCCCCTCTTATTGAGATCCACCAAATATATTTCTAGATTTTTTATACCAGCATCATAATACTTTTTGTACTGCACCTCAGACAGTGATCCTCGCGACAATGCACCAGCAAAATATTTGTACACCTGATCGTTAGACGGTAGCTTGTTGTATTTCTTCAGATAGAGATAAAAGTTCTGCATCGCCTCATGCATAGCGGACCCGTAGACAGATGATGGTGACATAGCCTGAGGAAAACGCAGTAGATTCTGCTCTATGAATTTCTCTGGCCCCACTTTTACGATATTTAAAAAGTTGATCATATGTGTGACCGGCATCTTATAATTCTCGAGTAGGCGTCGCAGCAGCACCTTCTCATCCTCTACGTAGTCCTTTCTCTCTGTGATATACAGACTGTCTATTATATTTTTATTTACTTCCCCCTCTTGCATCTCCTCATCACCTTTCAATATGAATCCCAATTTTGCCTTGTGATTGGTGATATACAGGGTATGTTTGGCACGCGTCATCGCCACATAGTATAGGCGTATGCGATCATCAGCATTATCACTGTCAGGGAGCAGTTTCAAATGTGTTGGCATGCCTATTTTATTTGCATAGCCTCGGCCATTCCACTCATCCTCATCACTGTTCACGATGAATACATATTCATACTCCAGACCCTTTGACTTGTGTGCTGTTTGTAATGTTACTGCATTATCACTGCTGGCAAATGGAGACACAGCAGTCAGTGTTAATTTATCATTATTCTCATACACCTCAAGGAATGCAAATATGTCATTGGCATACAATGTGGTACCGCGTCTATATTCACGCAGAGCCCCTACAAATGTACGCAGTGCAAAGAGAAAGTCCAGATACTCTGGCTTGTTATGATCAAAATTATCAGATCCAAAATAGTATTCGCGGAATGGGCTGGTGTACTCGGTATCCTTCGTCTCTATATCCGAGTCGTCATTCTCAGCATCTATCTCCCACTCTTTGGTGCCGATTATCTTGTCCAGTATTTCCTGCAGTGGTACCGACTGCGCCTCGGCCACCAGGTCCACTAAAAATTTAGCAATGTTTTTTATTTTCTGATTATCACTCCCTAGCATGGCCTCCAGCCATGAGACACGGGTGAAGTTTCTGATATTGTCATCCCCCACTACCTCTTTTCCATTTCTCACCGCTTCTGCCACGCGCCATATGTCTATGCGGTCCAGGCCAAAGAATTTATAACCCAGTATCTCCGGCAGCAACGCCTCATCCAAACTATTCATACCGCTCGCTACGAATTTTAATATGGCTACCAGCTCATGTATCGGCTGCTTGCTCAGTACATGTTCACGCTTTTCATATGAGTATGGCAATTTGTAGTCATTCATCACAACTGACAGCCTCTTCAAATTATTATGACTTTTTGATATGACAGATATCTCACTTGCGTCCACATCAGCAGACAGCAACTTCTTTATCTCTTGCGCCACCCAGTCCAGCTCGCTATGTATATTATCAAATGTTTTCTCCACTATTTCTCCACCCTTTAGCCCCTTATTTTCCGAGCTGATAATCTTGGTTATTTCCGATGGGAATCTGGTTTCCAGTCTGTCCTCCGCCTTTGTGATTAGACCCCTCGCCTGGTCCAAAATTTGCTGCGTAGAGCGATAGTTCTTGTCGAGGACGACCATTTGCACATCTCGATATTGAGACCTGAATTTATACAGATTTGACAGCTCTGCCCCTTGGAATTTGTATATAGCCTGATCGTCATCCCCCACCGCCATCACATTCGGTCTCCCTTCATTTATTGGCGAGCTGGTGAGCAGCTGCACCAGATACATTTGCGCATCATTGGTATCTTGGAATTCATCTATCATAATATATTGATATTTCTCTTCCAATTCATTACGCAGTGCCACATTTTTCTCAATCGTGCGGGCCACCATGAATATCATATCGTCAAAGTCATACAGGGCCGCCCTCCTCATCTCTGCATCGTATTTTTCATACACATCAGCCAGCGCCAGCCACTTTTCTAGTTTCTCATTGCGGCTATCTTTCATTATTTTTGTATCACCTCCCTCGTTGGTGTCCTTTGTAAAGTACTCATCACGCCAATCATTTAGATTTTTATATTCCTCTCTCTCGAGTGAAATTTTCAATTCTATCGCTAGTGTGTTGGCCAGATATTTCGCCACCTCTCCATCCATATTTTGCAGCACCTCATATATACGCAAGAAATTATTCCTGACCACCTCCATATTTCTCTTGCCACTACTTTCTGCGAACATCTCCCCTACAGCTGCATTGATATTCTCATACTCACTTTTCATCCCCAATATTTTCTCTCTCCACTCGGCTGGTGTATAGTTCCCCTTTTTGATTGCCGAGATGCTGGACATGATGTCACCAGTGTATGTATACCCCGCTTCAAATTGCTTGCCAGCCAAGACGGACCCCTTTGGCATTTCTTCCAATACCTTTTCCACTATTCCTATTCTCTCCACATCTGTCGCGGGTCTGTATTGCGCCCCATCGAAAAAGTACTCTCCGTATCTCGAGATCACGTCCGAGGCGAATGAGTGAAAAGTATACACCGCCACCCTGTACCCCGCCTCACCGATCAGGCTCACCAGTCTCTCCCTCATGTTGCGCGCACCACTGTCTGTGAATGTCAGCAGCAGGATGGATGATGGCTAGACATGCCCCTCTTTGAGTATTTTCGCAGTGCGTATGCTCAGCAGCTCGGTTTTCCCACTTCCCGGTCCCGCGATGACCAGCAGCGGCCCATCGATAGCATCCACAGCCTTCCTCTGCTCCGCATTTAGGCTTTTGTATCTATCCTCAAATTGCTGGTCTACATTACTTTTCATAGCATTATTATACCATTAAGTTATCCCCATAATCCTCAGGTTTTTACTACTTGCTAAATATAAAATAACCAACTAAACTTAAAGTAATAAGCATACTTAGCCTCAAGTGAAAAGTCTACTTATCCACAACTTAAAAAATAATAAATAAAACACATGGAACAAATTACAAAAGCAATTATTAACGTAAAAGAAGGCATATTAGAGCTCGAAGGTTCTGAATCTTTCGTAACTAAATATCTTGAAGAATATAAACATCTTATTAATCAAAATAATAATAAAAACATAACAACTCGTATAGAGAATGATCTTATAGAAAATAAGATACCTAACAAAAAAAATCAAATAGTTCAAAATACAGGCGGTAGAAAAAAGAAAACATCAAAAGTAAAAGATGTAAGCCCAGAAAAGTTTGACATAACCCCAGAAGGATTGACTTCTTTAGAAAGCTTTATGGGTCAAAAAAAACCAGGAAGTAGCTCAAGAGAAAAAGTCCTCGTCATAGGATATTATATTAAAAATATACTAAATCTTACAAGTTTTTCTGAAAGTAACATTGAATACGCTTATCGTGTCTTAAGATTAGGAAACAAGCCAATTCATTTAAGACAACTATTAACTGACATTAAAAATAAAAATATGGAAATTGACAGCATTGGTATTGATTGGTCAATTAATCGTATTGGTGAAAAGTTTGTAGATGAAAATTTACCGAAACCAGATAAAAAATAACTTATGACAATAACGGAGTTTATTGAAAAATTTGATGATTTCTTAGAATGGGATGACAAAAAGAAGGTTGATTACTTAAGTTATTATCTTACGTCAAAAGATAAAACTTCAACCGTGACCTCCAAAAAAATTGATGACACAATGCACAGTTTAGACATTAGGGTTTATCCGAGAACATCAGCTTATCTTTCAGAAGAGTCAAAAAGTAAGCTGGGTAAATATAATAAACAACAAACAGGATACAGACTCGAAAAGAAAAACTTTGACGAAATAAAAATGGTGGTAGAAAATGAGCCTAGAGTAACAGCTGTATCTCAAGAATTAACTAGCTTGTTAAGTAAAGTAAAAGACTCTCAGGAACACTCTTTTCTAACTGAAGCTATAAATTGTTATAGGGTCCAAGCATACCGTGCATCTATAGTAATGGTGTGGACCTTAACTATTGACCATATACTTAAATACATATTTGGTCAAAAACTATCGGAATTCAATACCGCAATTTCAAACCATTCTACAAAAAAATAAACCCAATCATTCAGTATGAAGATTTCGCAGAAATCAAAGAAACTACACTCATTGAGTTAATGAGAAGTTCTAACATAATAAGTAAAGATCTAAGAAAAATATTAGACGAAAAGCTGGGAATAAGAAATAGTGCCGCACACGCATCCGGAGTATCTTTTCTTCAACCAAAAGCGACAGAATTTATCAGTGATCTAATTGATAATGTTTTATTAAAATTTTAAAAATATAAAAACTACATAACGACTTATAACCTTATTTTTAAAATTATTCTTATAGTATACTTCCCTCATGATACATAAAAATACAATTTGTCTTTGGTTCCAACAGGGCGCGGAGGAGGCGGCAACATTTTATGCTGCTACATTCCCAGATAGTCAGGTTATCAATGTGTTCCGTGCGCCTAGTGACTTTCCAGGTGGTCATGCTGGTGATGTACTGACTGTGGAGTTCACAGTGTGCGGTATCCCCTGCATGGGACTAAATGGTGGGCCAGTATTCACTCAGAGTGAGGCGTTCTCATTCCAAATAGCAACAGATAACCAAGAGGAGACGGATAAATATTGGAATGCGATAGTTGGCAATGGTGGCATGGAGAGTGAATGCGGATGGTGCAAAGATAAATGGGGAGTGTCGTGGCAGACCACCCCACGCACATTGACCGAGGCGCTGACTGCCGGTGGCGACGAGAGCAAGCGTGCATTTGACGCGATGATGACTATGCAGAAAATAGACGTTGCGGTTATCGACGCCGCGAGGAAGGGGTAAGAATCTTAAATTAAAAAGTCTCACAATTGTGAGACTTTTTATATTACTTCTTGACTGCTACTTTTTTTGGTTTCTTTAACTCTTTTTTGTGATATTTTTCTTCTTTGGCCATATGTATCAGTATAGCAGCATCATTCACAAGATTTGTATAGCTTCTTCCCCATTTTTTCTGCTTCGGCCTCACTTTTATAATATCGCAAGTTCTTAGGAGAAATAGTGTCCCCGCCACAGCCACGATAGTAATAGTATTTACCCTTGCTGCTACCAAATATAACTCGCACACCCTCTTGCTCCTTTTCAGCGACTTGATTTTCTTCGGTTTTTATAAGTTTGACCTCGGGGATGTTTTTATAGTAATTCTCAGACAGACCGAGTAAATAACCAATAAACATAAGGCAAATAGAGCAAAATATCCATAAAATGTCCCTGGTCAGGCGGTTATTGATTATTTTCAGGATTTCTTGTATACTGTGTAACATCTTTAACTAAAAGTATAACAACAACATGGCAACCAGAAAAGCGGCAGGTTCCGCTAAAAACCTAACAGACAGTAATGCTCAATACCTTGGAGTCAAGAAACATGACGGCGAGATAGTATCTGCTGGTAACATCATCGTACGCCAACGTGGTACAGTTATCATGCCAGGAAAGAATGTAGGTCTTGGAAAGGATCACACTGTTTTTGCTCTAAAGGATGGTAAGGTAAAATACACTTCAAAGAGACACACAAACTTTGATAACACATTCAAAACAAAGAAAGTAGTATCAGTGATAATCTAGTTTCAATATTTAAAAAATAATATCCCCGTTGAATAATTTTGTAGGACCCACCTGAAAGGAAGGGTAAAGAAATTAAGAAGCGGGGATATTATTTTTGTATTTTACTTGTCGAACTTGATAGACAGGATGCGTGAGCCGCCGTCGCCGCCAAGAGTTATACCATAAAGTATGTCGCATTGATTCATAGTCTCACGATTGTGTGTGATAACAAGGAGGCGAGACTTCTCTGCTAACTTGCCTAATAACTTGCCATACTTACGAGCATTAGACTCGTCGAGGGCTGCATCGGTCTCATCTAGAACCATGAATGGTGGCGGAACAATAGAGGTGAGAGCAAACAATAATGCAATAGATGACAAAGTCTTCTCCCCACCCGAGAGCATGTTGATGTCTTTTACCTTTTTCTCTGGCAGACTGATGTCTAGGTCCACACCTACCTTCACCTTGTCCTCACTAGTGTCCCCCTCTTCTTTTTCTAACTTGGTCTCGGTTAATATCAATTTTGCTTTTCCACCTGGGAAAATATTGTGAAAGAAATTAGCAAAGGTAAAGTTGATCTTTTCCAATCCTTTTTCAAAATCAGTTTTGATAGTTGCACGCAGATCAGCAATCAATGTGTCGAGGCTGGCTTTTGTATTATTCAAATCATTGATCTCATTCTCTAGGAATGTGTTGCGACTACTCATCTCCTCATATTGCATTTTGATACCTGCTATATCTATTACCCCCATCTCCTCTATTCTGATCTTGCTGCGCTCTACAGCCTTTGTATTGTTGTTGTGGTTATAGTCAGTAGGCAATGTGGCATCTCTATACATCAACACCTTTTGTCCCACAAATATAGTCGCCTCCTGCAGTGACACAGCGAACATCCTATCTTTCTCTTCTAACTCGCGAGCTATGTACTCATTCTCTTGTCTAACCTTTTCTATACTTGCTATCTCACGCTCCAGAGTTTGTCTCTTGTTATATATTTCTTTTATGGCCTCGATATTATTGTCAGATACTGTGACAGACTTGAGACTCTCGATTTTTGACTGTATATCCTTCTCTTTCCCAACACATTCTGATATTTTCTTGTTGATCTCATCTGTATGCCCTACTTGAGAGAACTCTGGGAATTGATGCTCGATAACACCATTGATCTCACTGATGAGACTCTTGATCTCATTTGTATTGTTTGTCGTTATTGCAGACTCGAGCTTGTCAGTCAGACTGCGTACACTGTCTTTAAATTTCTGATAGTCGCTCTTTGAAATAGACGCATGAGTTGGTATTTTCTCCAGCTCATTTTTGAGCTGATTCTTTTGATACACCACCTCAGCGAGTGACCTCTCGAGGCTGTATCTCTCCTCCTCTTGTTTAGACTTTTCTATTTTAGAGTTGAGTCTGTCATCCTCTATCTTGCTCTCCTCTGCTGCCAACTGTTGCTTTTCATTTTCTATTTGTATCAGTCTCTCTTTGTTATCAGTGTATTGTCTTGTTTTTTCTTTTAGGCCATTGATGATATTGTTTTCATATAAAAAGTATTGCAAATATGCATTAAAAAGCTTTTCTCTTTCCCCTTCTATTTTATCTATCTTTTCTATTTGTATTTTTAAGTGATTGAGCTCTGGAGCAAGTTCACGACGCATAAGTGACACGGTCTTCATATGTTCCTCCACTTTCAACAATTTACGCTCGCTCTCTTTTAGTCTCATCTCATGCACACGCAGTCCGAGAGCATCCTGTATCATCTCTTTTCTCTCCTCAGCGCTCACTAGCAATATCCTGTCTGCCTCACCCTGAGAGATGATAGTGTGCACACTAGTACCGATACCAGCGAGAGCGAGTATAGCCTGCACATCCTTGAGCCTCACATCTGTGTTGTTGATCTTGTAGCTACTACCCCCATCAATATACACCTCACGAGACAACACTATCTCATCATATGCTAAAAATGGTGCGAGATCCTCGGACACACCGCGACCTGCATTTCTATTTTTGTTATCAATGGTAATAGACACCGATGCACGAGACAGAGACCCGAGAGTTGAGGATCCCTTGAATATCAGGTCACCCATTGATTTGGATCTGATGCTCTTCATCGACTGCTCGCCAAGTACAAACCTTATCGCCTCGGCTACATTACTTTTCCCGCTACCATTTGGCCCCACTATGCCTGTGACATTGCGAGAGATGTCTATTGTCGTTTTCTTTGCAAAGCTTTTAAAGCCAGATATTGTGATCGAGGACAATGTCATTATCAGTAAATTATACCACGCCGTGCTGATACAAAATGGGAACAAATTAACAGGAAATGGGTATGTAAATATATAAAAATAAAATAAGAAAAAGCCCGGCGTTTGCACGCACGGGCTTTTTGCGAAGACCCTCCTTACGAGAAAGCATTTCCTTGTGAGGAGTTGCTACCTTTACGTCCACGGAGGATAGACTTGAGTATGGCGAATTTCTTCGCCAAATCACTTTTGATTGACATGTTTACCCTTCTATTTGATGTGAGACCGATTGGTCTCGTTGTTTTTACGCCGTATGTAGCAGCAAATCAATGCTGCTACAAGGACGAACAATGCGATAACTTTCCCATCCATAAAGCATTCCCTCGTTATAGATCAGTCTCCATCATACAATACTATGCACACATTGTCAATGTGTGCTACATCTTTATCGCTCTACCACTGATGAATAGATATATAGCCCAAACAAAGAATACTACAGCTAAACCAGTTACAACCGCTACCGAGTACCAAATATTGATGTCTGAGGTGCCTAAGAATCCATATCTAAATCCATTGACTATGTACAGCACTGGATTGAAATATGAAATGTTCTGCCACACCTCTGGCAATAGATGAACACTGTAGAATACACCTCCGAGATATGTCATTGGCGTTAGGACGAATGTTGGCACTATGGACATCTGATCAAAGCTTTTCGCATACACACCGTTAATAAGTCCGGCTAGTGAGAACACAACACTAGATAAAATAGCAAAGAATATGACCCACCCCACATGCGCAATAGAAAGATGTGTGAAAAATAGCGCAGTCAATAATGTCATCACACCAACTATGAATCCCCTCATAACTCCTCCGAAAACGAAACCAAATATCATCGCAG
The DNA here is from genome assembly GCA_964420875.1 of uncultured Candidatus Saccharibacteria bacterium. Taxonomy (GTDB): domain Bacteria; phylum Patescibacteriota; class Minisyncoccia; order Phycocordibacterales; family UBA5272; genus JAUPVO01. The sequence goes on along the minus strand of CAYQUK010000003.1, from coordinate 42,526 downwards.
TGTATGACACAGGGGCCACAAGCAACTCCTCCAAAGTCTTTTGGAACTTTGCTCCATAAAATGAGAACACTACATTTGAAAATGAGTTGGTGATCACTGCCATCATCACAAGTCCCGGCACTATAAACTCCATATAGCTCACTCCACCCACACCCGCTATCTGTGACCCGATAAATTTACCAAATATCAAGAAATATAATGCTGTAGTAACAACTGACGGCAAGAATGTCTGAGACCACACACGGAACATTCTAATAATCTCTTTTGTGAGAATAGTTTGTATGGCAACTATTTGTATTTGTAAGTTTCTACTTTTCATATTATTTGTTATCAGTATTAGCTATCTCTTTTAAGTAAATACCCTCTAGGTCTGTGCCGTATTTATTCAGTATCTCTTTCATGTCGCCATTTAGTATTATCTCTCCATCTCTTATCATGGCAACCTTGTTACACAGCTCCTCCGCCTCTTTTAGATAATGCGTTGTCATGATGATAGTCGTCCCAGAGGCATTCAGTTCACGTAGGAATGCCCACATGCCGTGACGCAGCTCCACATCCACTCCAGCTGTCGGCTCGTCGAGTATGAGTAGCTTTGGCTGATGTACTAGGGCGCGAGCAATGAGGAGACGCCTCTTCATTCCTCCCGAGAGAGTCATAGATTTTTGATTTCTCTTTTCCCACAAGTCCAGCTTTTTAAGTATCACTTCAGCTCTCTCTTTTGCAATCTTGCGAGGCACACCATAATACCCTGCTTGAGTAACGACTATATCTATCACCTTTTCAAAGATGTTGAAATTGAACTCTTGGGGGACTATTCCAATATTTGATTTTGTTGTTACATGGTCCTCATCAACAGATGTACCAAATACCTCGATAGATCCAGATGTTTTCTTTACTAGTCCTACAGTACAATTGATGAGCGTACTCTTGCCGGCTCCATTTGGCCCAAGTAAAGCGAAAACATCCCCCGCCTCCACGACAAGGTCCACACCCTTCAGAGCGTGTTTACCTGTGTCATATGTTTTCTTTACGTTTTTAATTTCTAATGCGTGCATACTAAGCGATATCGATAAAATTCATTCCACCTATATAGTCAGTTTTGCCGAGCTGTACACCTTTGTGGCGTAATATGTCATAAGCGGTAACAACATGGAAAAAGAAATTGTTAATTAAGAATGTATGAATATAATCACTAGAGCTCATGTATTTTCCTGGCATCCAAGGGAAAGTAATCTGAGCAGTCTCAGCATTTACAAAACTCTCTGCTGTGAAAGTATTAACATAGTCGATGGTTTTCTGTAGGCGAGCAATAAGCTCATCAAAAGTAGCCTCGTTGTCCTCCATAACCGGAGCAACCAATCCCGCAAGTTTAGCCATTCCTCCTTTTGCATTGTCAGAGGCTATTTGTACTTGCTTTGCAAATGGGAACATGTCGTCAGCTAGCTTTGCATTGATAAGTTCTGATTCTGAGATACCTTTTTCAGTGGCGTAAACTTTACCTTTTTCCAAAATACCAATAAGGCTTTTGAGTGAATTTAATATAACTGATTGTATATATGTATATGTATATTGTGTGTTCATAGTTACACATTATAACATATTTACACTACTCGAAAATTTTAATTTTATATGTGTCTATTACGTTCTGGTCCAGGTCGTAGAAGTTTAAGTTATTTGTTTTCAAATATGTCGCAAGCTCTACACCCACATAACGATAATGCCATGGCTCGTAAATATAATATGAGTTGTTTTTTGGATATGACAATATAAATCCGTATTTGTGTGCATTATTTTGCAGCCAAGTAAAACTAGTAGTCTTTTCAAAACTTGTAGACAGGCCTGACTTACCATCACTGATATCCACTGTTGTGCCGAGTTGATGCTCGCTATACCCCTGATCCGCTGAGAATTGATTCGATTTAGATAGTCCAAACTTTTGCGTATAGGCACTCTTTAGTCCCATTTGCTCTTTGAATGATCTATACCCTGAGTGAACAACTAGAGTAACACCATCAAGCTTTGCTGTGTTTATCATGTTCTCTAGTTTAGGCTTGATCTCTGTTAAAATGGGAACGTTTTTATTGTTCAAAGTCAGATTGAAATCGATGAGCGTAGTAGACGCCGGTGAGTAGTTCTCATTTAGAAAATAATATTTTGAATATTTCTTTAGCAGCTCATCATCAATCAGCACCACCTTGGATAACTTGTCCACCTCGCTAGTTTTGACTGTATAGTCCTGCATCAGACTATTGTATTGGCTACCAACTTGATTGAAACTTTGTATCAACATCATCTTGTCAGCCTCATTCATTTCAACTTGCTTTGCCATATCGAGGTATTTTGCATTGAGCTCATCTAGATTAAACTTTAAAGTATCTCTATCAGCAATAAACTGATCATTTTGTTTTTTATATTCGAAGTTTGCATAAAGTAAATAAGAAGATGTTAAAAATAATGCAACTATGACTCCAACATATACCTTATCTCTTGTCTCATTTAAAAATTTAAACCTCGAGCTCATGAGAAAATTATAGCATATAAAAAGGGCGACTTGCGCAGCAAGCCGCCCTACAAACACGGTCGCTCATTTTCTCCACATGAAGCAAAATGAGTTAAAAATGTTTTTCAAATACGCCCCCACCCAGATGGATGCGATGTAAAGACACAAGTAGAGCAGGATGAGTTGTGATTTGTTCCCACCATCAACCTCAGTCGAGATGAAAGCCACCACAAATCCTGCAACCAGCATACCTATGAGAAGACTCGCTTTGCCTTCTGAGGAGAACACACCTCCCGCAAGGCCAGCAATCGCTACCAGTGCGGCCACACCCCAGACCACCACCCACATTTCTGTGGATATAAAATTAAATGGATTGCCCATATCTATCTCCAGAGTTAAAATTACAATTTACATACTACAATAAAAAATGGCCGAGGTACAGTGCGTATTTGCGCATGTACTCCCGACCATCCTTTCGTTCCTCGTTTTAGTTAAGGCAGACTACTGCTGAACCTTCTGCATTAAGGGCGTCAATACGATGAACAGATCCACCCATTGCGACAAATTGAGCATCCAGAGCAGCCAGCGCTGTTATGGGGTCTTCTCCCTTTGGGAAAAGGTCGAGTGACCCTTTCTCGAACGGACCCGCCGGCAGACTGTTACATTTGCGGGGGTCTGAATTATTTTGTGCCATTGTTAAGATCTCAGTAACGTTGAAAGGAAATACAGTATAACCCGAAAGCTAGGCAATGTCAACTAATGCTGGCTTGCAAGACTCTTCGCAATAGAACTTTTGATCATCGTACTCGTTTTTACACTCATCACACACGAGGAAAAGCTTGTGACACACCTCATTGGCACAGTTCTCGTATTGCTCTGTCTTTGCATGACATTTGTAGCACTCGCCAACTATTTCTCTATCTCCTCCAAAATGTATGACCTTGCGATCGTCATATGTAAACAGTGCCCCTTTAACATCTTGTCCCGGATACATCTTCATATATGTCTGTATGCCTCCGTGTAACTGATAGACATTCTCAAAACCTTGATCCAATAGATATGAACTCATCTTTTCACACTTGACCCCACCAGTACAAATAGTGATGAGTTTCTTGTCAGCCTGATGGACCCTAATTTTTTCTAATACTTCTTTTTTTGCTAGATCACGAGAAGCTTTTAGATCTAGATTTAAAGTCTTGTCAAAATGACCCACATTGTATTCATAGTCATTACGCATGTCGAGTATAATAAAATCATCACGCCCCTCCTCATACATTTTCTTTAGATCGTGAGGCTGTACATATTTGCCAGTACGGCGCAGTGGTGTCACGCGCTCTGGGAATCTGTGACCGACTAGTCCCTCGCGGACTTTTACTGACAACCTAGGGAAAGCCTTGCCGTCACCTTCAGTGAATTTCAAATGGGCATCACGAAATCTTTTGTCTCTTTTCAAATGCTCGACGTATTTGTCCACACTCTCTGGCGTACCTTCTATATTGGCATTGACTCCCTCAGCCGCAACAATAATGCGCCCCTTGATGCCGAGCACCTCACACACAGCCCTCTCACGGTCCATGAGTGCAGCAGGATCCTCGACTACGACATATTTATAAAAAAGTAAAACCTTTGTTGGCATAATACAAATATAATTTATATTAATAATCTATCACAAAATCACGAAAAATGCAGCATCTAATATGCTGCATTTTTCTTTTTGTGCGTTGGGCTGGATTCGAACCAGCGGAGGCCAAAGGCCGACAGATTTACAGTCTGTTGTAATAGACCACTCTACCACCAACGCATATCTGTGGAACGAAAATATTGTACCACAAATATGAGGATTATTCAACGCTCGCTGTCGCTTTTACTTTCTTTTTTGACTCTACTGATAACTCACCTTTTTTGATTGCCACCTCTACGCGTCCCCCTTTTTCAAAGGCTCTGGCTATTATTTGGCTTGCAACTTTGTTCAATATATTGGTCTGTATATATCTTCTGATTGGTCTCGCTCCAAACTTTGGATCAAAACTTTTATCTGCAATATATGACACCGCCTCATCGTCAACATTTAATATAATGTCTTTTTCTAATAGTCTGTTCGCCACATCACTCACTTGCAATCTGACAATCTTTTCAATATTTTCTTTTGAGAGAATATCAAATATTAATATGTCATCTAAACGGTTGAGGAATTCTGGTTTGAAAAATTCTTTCAAAGTATCATTAACTTTTTCTTTGACTTGCTCATACTCACTACCTGCACCGTGAGATGTGAATCCAATGGACTCCATTTTTTGTATGTGCTGCGAACCAATATTACTAGTCATGACTATGATGGTGTTTTTAAAGTTCGCCACACGCCCCTTGTTGTCTGTTAATTTACCTTCGTCTAAAACTTGAAGCAAGATGTTGAACACCTCTGGGTGAGCTTTTTCAACCTCATCAAAAAGTATCACACTGTATGGTCTGTGTCTCACAGCCTCGGTCAATTGGCCTGACTCATCATAACCAACATATCCCGCAGGTGAGCCTATCATTTTGCTGATGCTGTGTTTCTCCATGTATTCGCTCATGTCTATTTTAATGAGGGCCTTCTCATCATTGAACATAAACTCAGCCAAGGCCTTTGTAAGCTCTGTCTTTCCGACTCCAGTTGGGCCCAAGAATAAGAATGAGCCAATAGGTCTGTTTGGATCTGACACTCCGGTGCGGCTGCGGCGTACTGCATCAGAGACTTTTTTAATAGCATCATCTTGACCTATAACTCTCTCTTTCAAATAACTTTCCATCTTTGAAAGTTTTTCTCCCTCCTCCTCCAACATTCTATTTAGTGGTATACCTGTCCAGCGTGAGACAACACCAGCTATATCCTCCTCATTTATCTCCTCTTTTAATATTCTGCGGCCTTTTTGTATTTTCTTTAGCTTTTCATTGTATTCAGATATTTCTTTTTCTAATTTTGGTATCTCTCCATATCTGATTTCAGCAACACGAGACAGCTCGCCACGCATTTGTGCATTGTCAGCCTCAGAGCGCAACACTTCTAAAGTCTTTTTGTTCTCACCTATTTTGTTGAGCAGCTCTCTCTCTGTGTTATATCTCACCTCTAAATCTTTTACTTTGTATCTGATGTCGGCTATTTCTTTGTCTATATCATCTAATCTCTTTTTAACACTAGACATACTGTCAGCATGAGCAACTATCTCCTTGTCGAGGGCCTCGCGTTCTATTTCAAGACGTTGTATCTTTCTATGTGCCTCATCCAACTCTTCTGGTTTGTTCTCAAGAGAAATACGCAGTGACGAAGCCGCCTCATCGATAAGGTCTACAGCTTTGTCAGGCAGGTAACGTGATGTGATATATCTAGTCGACAAGTTAACACTAGAGACTATAGCATCATCGGTAATACGAACACCGTGATACAGCTCATATTTTTCTTTTAGCCCACGCAATATAGCAATAGCGTCATCTACAGATGGCTCCTCCACCATTATCGGCTGGAAACGTCTCGCAAGAGCTGGATCTTTTTCAATATACTTTTGATACTCTTTTAAAGTTGTCGCACCGATAACACGTATCTCACCACGAGAGAGAGCTGGCTTTAATAAGTTAGCTGCATCTGAGGCACCTTCTGAAGCTCCAGCACCAACTATGGTATGTATCTCATCTATGAACAAGAATATTTTTCCTTGGCTCTGCTCTATCTCACGCATTATGGTTTTCAGTCTCTCTTCAAATTCACCACGATATTTTGTACCAGCGATAAGCATTCCTAGATCGAGACTAACTAGCTCTTTGTCTTTCAATGAGTCAGGCACATCACCTTTTGCTATACGTTGCGCGAGACCTTCCACCACCGCTGTCTTACCTACACCAGCCTCACCGATAAGTATTGGGTTATTTTTTGTTCTACGAGAAAGGATTTGCATCAGGCGCATTATCTCCACATCACGACCGATAACAGGATCGAGCTTGTCCTTGCGAGCGAGATCGGTAAAGCTTCTCGTGTATTTGTTCAGACCTTTATTTTTCTTTACCTCATTACCACTGGTTATGTTTGAACTGCGAGCCTCATTGATAATCTGTATTACCTGATCTCTATCAATACGGAAACGAGCTATGACTTCTTTTATTGTTCCAGGTGTCTCGAGTAATGACAAAAATATATGCTCTGGTCCCACAAATTCATCATGCATCATCTGAGCGAGACCCGCGCATCTCTCAAATGCTTGTGCCAACTCTCCCACTATATACATCTGATAACTTGGCGCCATAGTATTAGCTCCACCCGGCACCTCAATAGCATCGAGTATAGTATCACTAAAAAGTATAGTGTCTATTTCCAGTCTCTCCAGTATCGCGTATACAAAGCTGTTCTCATCAGCCAGCAGTCCTGCCATCATATGTAGCGGCGAGACTTGATTTTGCCCACGCTCAATAGCTACCTCGTGTGCACGACGTATTGCGTCTTTTGCTTTTGTTGTGAAATTATTAAATGGTTGCATTTATATATATTGTTATAAACATTAGTGACTATTTTGTCAATCTCCCTTCCACCACAGCCCAATCTATTACTCCCATGAATGCATTAATATAGTCTGCACGTTTGATACCATAATCAGTCATATATGCATGTTCCCAGCAATCCATAACAAGTAAGGGATTAGATCCAATCATGTGACCTGCTTCGTGTTCTGCTATCCATTGGTTAACATAATTATCCCCATCTTTGTATAAAACTACCCACCCTATACCTCTCATTGCGCCCGTTGCTGCAAAATCTTTTTTCCAATTTTCAAATCCTCCAAAACTAGCAAATACATTATCTAGTGATGTAGATGGTGCAGAAGCCTCTTTTGTTATATTTTCAAAATAAAGCTCATGCATTCTCATACCACACCACTCCCAACCTAAACGACGTTTAAGTTCATTTCTTTTTGGTCCAGCTTCTTCGGTTTTTAAGATATCATTTATTTTGTTTGTATTATCTACATAACCACTATACAAAGTAAAATGATTGTTAAGCATGGTATCTGAAAACCCTGTTAACCCTAATAAATGTGTAAAATCTTTTGCTGTATACATATAGATATTATACCACGCAAAATAATAAAATATTTCTACTCTTTTACAAACCAAAAACATCCACAACCATAAGCCTGTTTGTCAGCATCAGCAGCAGTAGCGTTATACATCATACCTGTTTGTAAGGCGTCGTCAGGAATAAGCGAGAACTCTTTTAATTTTAATCCACTGAACATCTGCATAACCATATCATAAGAATATATACGATGAGCATTCCATTGTATTCTCGGTTTTCCTATTGGAACAACAAATAACAAACTTCCCCCAACAGAAACAACACGTGCGAGTTCGCGAGCTGCATCGAGGTCTCCATCTGGATCAATCTTGTCACCATATCTACCGAGCCCCACATGCTCCACAGTGTGCATACAAGATATAGATGAGATAGAATTATCATTGAATGGTAAGTGAAGCAAATTACCAGCTTCTGATTTTAAATTAGAAAGATTAAGTTTCGCTGGTCTGAAGTCATAAAAGTTCACATCTTTAAAAGCAGACACAATACTAGAAAAGTATAAGCTTGAAGATATGTCTGTGTGCACGATTGGATCTATCTCACGAACCTTTCTTGCCGCCCATGCAGTATGATAAATATAATGGGTATCAAAACGTGTATATGGAGTATTCTCGAACAAACATGGCAATACTGATAAGAAGGGTATTTTAAATCTACGATTTTTATCTTTTGATTTAAATTTTAAATAGTCCCCCACTACAAATATAAAAAGAAAATATGACTTGATCTGATATACGAATCTTTTGATACTGCGTAGGAATTTATACATTACAAAATTATATCATATAACAAATTTAAAAATAGAAAACCGGTAACGCGAGCGTTACCGGTCCGGGAGTTGAAGCCGAGGATCTTCGAAAGTCCCGTGTCACATCTGGGATGATGTGATGTTGGTCGATTAAAAACAGGAGGAAAGTGACATCGCCAACACTTAAAATACTAATACCTTTTAACTTTCGTGTCAAATAAAAAAAGCCGCCCGAGTGGGTGGCTTTTTGTAGACGTCCTTGATGGTGCGTCTACAGTCCTTGCGACTCCTGAGCGCGTGCTTGTTTCGCACGAATACTGGCAAGAATTGCAGCATCAGTATCACGCTCTTGCTGTGACGGATGCCCTGGGTGTTGTTGCTGTGGCATAAAGAACCTTCTTAGAAAAAAATGGCGATCCGGAGACCGCCATTTTGGGGACGATTGAACGCGATGCGCACTCGCTAGAAACGTAACACTTACGATAACGTCTTAACAGCGACTGCGCGGCGCCGAACGAAGCACCTTAGCTTTGAATTGCTTCGTTCGCGCCCGGCGGATCGCCGACGATGGCGGTTTCGGTCTTGACTTCATCGGGCTGGCCCGTTTCGGCGGCGACAGCGGTCTTCAGCGTGGAATCAGCGATATTTGCAGGCATCTCTTTCATTGCCGGATCACCACCGCCCGCCGAACCGTTGCCACCGAGTTGCTGGAAAAGGGGCTTGTTGCTCTTCATTGAGTGTCTCCTTGTTGGGAACGCGCCTACGAACAATTCCGTAGGTCAGCCCACAATCTACACTAAACGAGTATTCCCGTCAAGTCTTTAGACTTTATATTTATAATATATCTCTCGTACAGTGGAAATAAGCCTTGAAATGTCGGCCTTTTTTGTCTCTCGACCCATGGTGATACGTATATTTTGACTAGCGTATTTCTGTTGCCCCATTGCAACCAGGACGTGAGAACCAAGTGTAGACTCGGCACTGGCGCAGGCGGACTTGTGACTGACTGCAAATCCATCATTATCTAGTCTGATAACCATTTCATCACTATCCATACTAGGAAGTGTGATATTGATATTGTTTGGAGACCTCTTTTCTAGATCGCCATTTACTATCGCATCCGGTATATTATTTTTTATTTCCTCAAATGCAAAAGATTGTAGAGCTTTTAATCTCTCCACCTCGTCACACTTTTTCTCGAGAGTCTCAGAAACGGCAGCATCGAGCCCAACTATTTTTGATACATCCTCAGTACCACTCCACAACCCTGCTTCTTGTCCTCCACCAAATATTATCGGCTGTATGTCTACACCCTTTCTAATTATTAACGCACCAACTCCTTTTGGTCCATATATCTTGCTCGCATTAAAACTTAACATGTCGAGACGCAAGCTGCGCATACTAATATCAAAATAATTTATTGCTTGGCACGCATCAGTATGAAAATATGGAAACTGGGTCTCATTTTTACGACGATAATCATCAATTATTTTCCCTATCTCTTTTATTGGCTGCACTGTCCCTACTTCATTATTCACCATCATCACACTCACCAGTTTTGTCTTTTCATTTATAGCTTCACGCAATTCAGGCAACTTAACAATTCCCTCTTCATCAACATTCAAATATGTTATCTCGACTCCATTTCTCGCCATATGTCTCGCAGTCTCGAGTACTGCAGGATGCTCGATAGTACTAGTGATAAAATGGTCCCCACGTTTCAGTGTACCCATGATCGCAAGATTGACAGACGTTGTGCCAGAGCTGGTAAACACCAGATTCATATTATTAGCATCAAAACTATTTAAAATATTTTTCCTACACCTATCTATTTCATTCTTTACCTCTACTCCGTCTCTATATACGCCACTAGGATTAGCGTATTTACCTTCTACTTTTTGCACAGCAGCCCTAACACCCTTTGAAATAGGCGTCGCTCCCGCATAGTCAAAATAATGATTTTTACCAAACATATAAATGACATTCTAGCATATTTGTGTTATAATTCTTTAACGTTTATGTCAAAATCACAAGAAATTACAAGTCGTCAACCCGTAGTAGCAATACTTGGGCATGTTGACCATGGTAAATCTACTCTTTTGGACTATATACACAAAACCAACGTTGTGGATGGTGAAGCTGGAGGTATCACCCAAAGCATCTCTGCATACGAGGCAGTAGTTAACGGCAGACCGATGACATTTATAGATACTCCTGGTCACGAAGCATTCCAACATATGCGTGAGCGTGGTGTAGAAGTAGCAGATATAGCAATATTAGTAGTGAGCGCTGAGGATGGGGTTAAGACTCAGACACTCCAAGCATTCAAGGCTATATCTGATCGCAATATCCCATACATAGTAGCAATCAATAAAATAGATAAAGCTGGAGCAGATATTGAGCGTGTAAAGCTTAATCTAGTTGAGAATGGTATATATTTGGAAGGGCTCGGAGGTGATATACCATTTGTACCTATAAGTGCGAAAGCTGGGACAAATATCGATGAGTTGCTAGAAAATATATTACTCATCAATGATATGAATATAAAGCCATATGATGCAAAATCTGAAGCTACCGGCCAAGTGCTAGAGAGTTTCGTGGATGCAAGGCGTGGAATATCTGCGACACTCGTCATTCGTGATGGCATCATGCCTGCATCAGGAGCGATACTAGCAGGGTGCGCCTACTCACCTATTCGTATTGTGGAGGATTTTAAAGGTAAACCTATAAAAGAGGCTCATGCTGGTCAGGCTGTTAAGGTAACTGGTTTTGACGAGATACCAAAAGCTGGATCAATTTTCATATCATCTGCTGACAAGAAACAAATTGAGAAGTTGCAAGCTGAAGAAAAAGAGAATACTAAAAAAGTAACTCTTGATCCAAAAATATATCGTAATGCAAAAGTGGTAGTCCCTGTTGTTATAAAAGCTAAAACATTAGGATCTATTGAGGCTATTAGAAATGAGATAAAGAAATGTGAGACTAATGATTTGAAAATCAAGATATTGGTAGAAGCTGTTGGTAATGTAACTGAGGGTGACATCATGCTCGCGTCTGGTGATGAAAAGACAATCATACTAGGTTTTGAGGTGGCACTAGAAGGTAAAGCTCGTGACCAAGCAGAAAGATTTAATCAGAAACCTCAAATATTTGACATCATATACAAATTAACAGAATGGTTCCAAGCTGAAATAGAGGAGCGTATGCCTTTTGAAGAGGTTGAGACGGCGTTAGGTAAATTAAAAGTATTGAAGGTTTTCAACACTGACAAAGATAGACATGTAGTCGGAGGAAAAGTAATAGAAGGTGTAATGCGTAGTGATGCACAAGTCAAAATAGTTCGTCGTGACTTTGATATGGGTAAAGGTCTAGTAACCGAGCTACAGAGTATGAAAATGAAAACAAAAGAAGTATCAGAAGGTAATGAATGTGGTATAGAAATAGAAACAAAACATGACATTATCCCAGGAGATGTTATCGTGGCGTATTTAGTTGAGAAAAAGAAACTCGTATAATTATGGACGGACCAAGCAAAAGACAACTTAAGGTAAATCAAGAGCTAAAGAAAATAGCTCAGAACTTTTTTCAACGTGAATCATCTGGTTCATCTCTTATAACTGTGACTGACGCAGAATGTACGCCTGATCTACGTACTGCAAAGATATTGATAACAGTATTGCCAGAGTCAAAAGAGGCTGCGGCATTAGACTTTGCAAAACGTATGCGTGGAGATCTGCGTGGTGATATCAAACGTTATATGCCTATCAAAGTCATACCTTTTGTAGAAGTAGAGATAGATAAGGGTGAACAAAATAGACAGAAAATAGACGAAATACTTTTTGTAGAGATGAACAAAATGGGGAATGTAAAACGAGAACAAGATGACGTAAACGAAGACAGACTAGCTGCAGAAATGGATTAAAAAGACTACATTAAAATGTAGTCTTTTTATCTATCAGGTTGAACTCCGTAATATGAGATCAAAAAGTCAGTGATGGCATAGAATGGCTTTGTGAGTGTCTGTGAAGCATACTCTGCACCTTTTGGATAAGTGTGATAGATGAATACTATATATTTAGGCTGATATGCTGGAAAATATCCGAAGAATGAGTGTAAATATCTGTCCTCATAATATCCACCTCCTGGACGAGGTATTTGAGCGGTTCCAGTTTTGGCTGCTAATGTATAATGATCTTTTTTCCATTTACCTCCTTGTAGCGCTGTATCAACTACGTGAACAAGCATACGAGATATGCGCTCACTAGTTCCACTGTTTAAAACTTGCTCACCTTCATCTGGTACATTTTTCTTTGTTATACCATTCTCATATATCCAGCTATCTACTATGTATGGATTCACCAGTTTACCCCCGTTACCGAGCATAGCTAGAGCTCTTATTGTTTGTATTGGTGTAATAGCTATACCTTGGCCAAATCCTGCCGTTGCCGAGTCTACAAATACTTTACTGTCTAGGTTGCGAGTCAATCCTGATGCCTCATTTGGTAAATCTATACCCGACTCCTCTCCTATACCGAACTTTTTAAAATAATCTGCCAGTCTCTCTCCTCCCAATTTTTCAACCAAGAAAACAATACCCACGTTGAGCGACTGATCCAATATCTTTTGTATACCCACCACCCCGCGAGCCTTGCCGTCATAGTTACGAACTTTGTATCCATCCAAATTGCGCACACCGAGGTCGTTATATGTGGTGTCTTCATCTACGACCCCAGCATCTAGTGCTGCTGCCATTGTTATAGGCTTTATAATACTACCCATCTCATACACACCACTCACCAGATCATTTTTATATAAATTAAAATTGGTTACCTTTGAAAAGTCATTACCATCAAATGTCGGCAACTCCTCCATCGCTATTATCCTGCCATCATTTGGGTCCATTACTATCGCTCCTATGTTATCACTACCCCATTCTTCTTGAGTTTCTTTTAAAATCTTGTGCAACGCGCGTTGTACCTCTATGTCTACTGTTAACACAACATCTCCTTCATATACCTCCTTGTTAGACATTATATTACCTTTTATATCTGTGAACATCTCAGCAAAAAAATTGGTATACAGTTTTGAGCTGTCACGGGACAAGACATCATCATAATATTTTTCTATACCATATTGACCCTTTCTTGTGTTTTTATCATACGCTACAAATCCCAAAACTTTTGACCCCAGATCTCCAAGGGGGTATATGCGGTTACGTTCGACTATCTCTTTGTCATCTTTTTTGATTTTACTTTCTTGTATATCTGCAGCCAATATATGGTCACCTGATTTGTTTAAAAAATACACACTTCCTCTATTAAAAGTATCAGCTAAAGTAATCTGATATTGTTTGCGTGCCTCAAGCACAAAATCATCATGTTTTATGACTTGCAAATCAACAAGGCGTAAAAAGAATACACTGTATACACCTATAATAAAAGTGGCCAATATGTATAATCTAAGTTTAGGATTATTCCTATCGAGCCTCATAGAGGAATGAAAATGTTACAGAATTGTCTTTTCTAACTATGAACGACGAATCATCAATTGTATTTAAATAAGCTAGACCACTGTTTTCGTGTAGATCTCTCTCGAGAGACGATAACTCTGTTTCAAGTTTTACTATTTGAGCATTTGTAGATTTTGTTTCTGCTACTATTTTTCTAAAGTTAATACCGCCAATCACAAGAGATAGATAGAGTCCTATGTAAATAGCCAAACTGACAGCGCTAGCAATAGTGGCTGCACGCACTAGTCTTTTTTGCATTTCTGATTGTCTAATTGTTATATTCATATTTATATATTCTTAATTTTGCACTTCTTGATCTTGGATTATTAATTACTTCTTCACGATTTGCCGTTAAAGGCTTTTTGTTTACAGGTTTAAGTGTTGGAATATCTCTCGCAGTTTGTTTTACAATACGGTCTTCTATACTATGGAAGGTGATAATTGAGGCTTGCCCTCCTATTTTTAATATTTCCGGTAATGCATTCACCAGGTCTTTCATTGCGCCTACTTCGTCATTTGTAGTCATACGTAAAGCTTGGAAAGTCTTTGTGGCTGGATTTGTTTTTGAATGTAAATATTTTGCTGGTACGGCAGAGTTGATAATATTAACGAGATCAAAAGTTGTTTTGATTTCCTTTTCTTCTCTTTGCTCTACTATTGCTTTTGCTATTCGTCTCGCATATCTCTCATCTGCAAAATAGTAGATGATATCAGCCAGAGTCTCCTCTTGCCAAGTATTTACTATGTCTTTTGCTGTCAAATTGTCATCAATGACTTTGTTTGAAAAAGTCATCAAGAGTGGCTCATCCTTTTGAAAAGAGAATCCTCTACCCGATATGTCTAGCTCTTGAGATGACAAACCTAGATCTGCGACAACAGCATCAACTTTGTGTAAACCCAGATCTGACAAAATACTTTTTATCTCTCTAAAGTTTTTATTGATATAGATTATCTTTGGAGCATTTTTAAGCTTTGTAAATCTTTGCTCAGCCTCTTCTAATGCCTTTTCATCTAGATCAATACAGACGAGAGTCCCTGCTGGGCCAATATGTTTGATTATCTCCATACTGTGTCCTCCGCGATTTGTGGTGCAGTCCACCACCGTATCTCCAGCATTCAAAGCGAGCCCCTCTATTGTCTCCTCCAGCATCACTGGTATATGTTCTCCTAAAATATTTTTATTCATTTTATTCTATACCGAGCTTTGCTATACGCAGTGCCATCTCGTCAGCAGATTTAGATGTTGATGACATCAAATTGTCATATTTATCTTTGTCCCAGACCTCAATGCGGCTGTATACACCAGCCAACACCACTTCATCTTTTAGATTTGCAGTTTTTGCTAATGTTTCTGGCACTAATACGCGACCATGACTATCGATACTGAGCTCAAAAGCATTTGCCAACATATAACGAGCAAATTGTCTCGAGTCAGCATCGAGGAATCCTAGAGAAACAAGCTTTTCAGCTATTTTTTTCCATTCAATTTCCGAAAATACAAAGAGCGACTGATCCAAACCACTAGTCATCACTACTTTTTCTCCAAGACTACTCCTCCATTTTGCTGGAATAGATAGACGTTTTTTTGGATCCAATGTATGTGTATAGTTGCCGATCAGCATATTTTGTAAGATATCCCACTTTATCCCACCTGTTCCCATTATACAACTTTTTAATATCAAAAATACGACTTTTCCCCACTTTTGGGACAAATATGAGGAATATTTAGCAAAACAAAAAAGCGAGCTGCGTGCTCGCTTTTTAACTCCGACGGCAAACTTAAAGTTCCCCTCTTTCGTTCCTTTCTTGAATTACTCCAAGGTTATATTGAATGCCACACTTTTCGCAATGACAAGAAACAAACTCCTCCCTAATGTCTGCTCGATGTCTTGCACCGATAACCCCAGACACAGGAGCGACATCTCGTTCTCTCGTCTCTTTTACGATTGGCCCCATGCATAAATGTGCTCTGCACATAATGCCAGTTCTATGTATAGCCACGATAACTCTCCAAAAATAGTCCAGCCCTAACTCTATATTAAAATCTGTGACTAGTCAAAACTAGTTTTCCTTTGGCTTTACCAGTGGGAAAGTCTGAGTCTCGCGTATTGGGAGATCCATCAGAAATGCGAATAGGCGCTCACCAAATCCAAACCCACATGTTGGTGGCATACCATGCTCGAGCATCTCGACGAATTCATAATCTGGCATCATAGCCTCCTCATCACCTGCGGCCAACATCTGCGCCTGCTTTTCAAAATTAGCACGCTGTATACGCGGGTCATTGAGCTCGGCATAGCCACGACCTATTTCAGAACCTGCTAAAATAGGTTGGAACATTTTTGCGGTACGTCCATCAATATTAGGTTTTGCTAGTGGAGCAACTAGTAGTGGATGATTGACCAGGAATGCTGGACCAGCTATAGATTTACGGCAATATTTCCACAATGTATCTGTGAGCCTCTCCCTGTTTTCGCCATCATACTTTACGTGTAGCTCTTTTAATTTTGATTTTATTTCCTCATCTGTTGCAGACCAAATATCAATGCCTGTTTGTTTTTCTATTTCTGTCGCATAGTCTATATCAACCCATTCATTAGATAGGTCGAACTCGTGGCCATTTTTACTGAACTTTGTAGTATTAAAAACTTCATTGGCGATCTTGATATACATATCACGGACCAGCTTCATACCATCATGATGATCAGCATAGCCCATATAGAATTCGCAATTAGTGAACTCTTGCAAATGCTCCGGAGATGACCCCTCATTCCTGTATGCTCTACCTATTTCAAATGTACGAGGGAGGCCTGCCGCCATCAATCTCTTTTGCCACAGCTCACCAACACATATACGCATATATACATCCATATCAAAGTCATTGTGATATGTTTTAAAAGGTCTCGCTTCAGCCCCTCCTGTTGTGGTCTCGATGGTCGGAGTCTCAACTTCTAAAAATTTATTCTCATTCAAAAATGTACGCACCACATTCCAAAACTTGGCCTTTTTGACCAGCATGTCACGCAAATTTTCATCCTGCAATATATCGATATATCTCTTGCGCATTTTCTCCTCCACATCCACCAGTCCTGCATGTTTGTCAGGCAGTGGTAACAGTGACTTTGAAAGCATTTTGATGCCGTCAACGAGTAGTGAGTTCTCGCCTTTTTTAGTGACATAGCATTTACCCCTAACCTCAACAAAGTCCCCCGCATCAACATACTCCGTCAAAAACTTTATAGCCTCAGCATTATGCTCCTCCTCGAAAACTATCTGTGTAGTAGCTGTACCATCAAAAAGCTTTGCAAAAGCAAGAGCTCCAAAACTACGCATAGTCATGACACGTCCCACCAAGGTGTACTCACCAGTATTAGCAGCGTCAAACTTTTCTAAAAAGTTAGATATAAAAATATAATCATCCACATCGCTAGGATATGCAGACACATTAGCCTCGAGTGCCTCCAGCTTTTCCAATCTGTCCTGTTTTAACTCATCAATAGACGCCATAATGATATAAATCATAACACAAAACCCGGCACAAGTATAAGTTTTAAACTTATACTTGTGCCGGGTAAGAATCAGATCACAAACCAAGGCTCGATAGCAGATCGCAGATTAGCAATTGCAGCTACTTCATAGGATGCAGCCCACTCCGTCAAATAAATCGTTGGATTGTGTTTGGTAGGCAAAAACTTAATTAGAGCATTTGCTGTCGCGAGCTGAAATTTCTGTCCTGACTTTGGATAACGAAGCTCGTCAGCTATTTGACGACTATTTGAAATGAAAACATCAGGCGAAGATGACAGACTTATCAGGTCGGCGTCGCAAGCAAGAGAAATTGCAGACCGTGGATGCATGCGACAGATATGTCGAGAAAGAGGGGTGTGAATGGTGTTGCTGACACCTTGCTCGATGTCATCCGAAACGCTTTTATGAAGGCCACAACGTTTAGTCACAGACAAAAATCCTTCTGCGCTATGTTTTTCATTCTGCCTTGACCCTGGCACATAAACAACGTCGTGGAAAAGTATTATCGCTACTGCGATATCCTTGACCCTCTTAGGTGCGTCAGATCGAAAAATGAAATCCCAACAATCCCAAAGGTGTTTAGTATTATGGTAGGCCAGATTCCTATCTTGCGCCCCGAACACAACATCAAACACTCGACCTGCTTCTTCCTTTTTCTTGCAAAGCCTCAACCAAGCGTTCTTAGCATCAGCCTGAACATCAATGTCACCACTAAACTCAAAATAACGCATCTCACCCTCCTAAGGGTATTAATAATCCAAATACACTCTACAACTATATGGCCCACTAGTCAATCGCGATAACTTTATATGTCACCTCTTCGCCTTTTGGAGTTTTGATAGTTGCTGACTCGCCAACTTTTTTACCCATTAATGCACCTCCTAATGGTGACTCATTAGATATTTTACCCTCAACTATATCAGCCTCCTCACTACCAACAAGAGTATAAGTTATCTCTTTTGTGCTGCCAGACTTTTTAACCTTTACAACAGTACCAACCTCTACAACACCTGCATGATGTCTCTCGGCTACCTCTGCATTTTTTAAAATGTATTCTACCTCTGCTATACGATCCTCGAGGCGCGCCTGATCCTCACGAGCCTGATGATACTCAGCATTCTCTGACAAGTCACCGAGTGACTTTGCATACTCCAGAGCATCAGCTATCTCTTTTCTCTTTACAGTAACCAAGTCTTTGAGCTCATTTTCAAGTTCGCCCTTTTTCTCTAATGTTATGTATTCTTTGTTCATATTGGGTAATATTATACCACAATACAGCTACTTCGTATACTCTGGAGTCTCGAGCAACATATCACCAAATATAGCCCTCATTACCTTTGAGGCGGCCAAAGTGTTGGTATGTGGACCACTTTCCATAACATATACAAACGCGTATTTAGGGTTGTCATAAGGGAAATACCCTGTAGACCAAGAGTTAACCCTCTCATTGTTATATCCCAGCTGAGCGGTACCAGTCTTTGCCCCTATTTTGAAAGGTAAGTCTTGGAAGTAATGCGCCGTACCGGACTCACCTGTTGTCATGAGCATTCCCTGACGAACTATACGCAATGAGTTGGAGTTCAGTTCTAATTTGCTAGCTGGGGCCACTTGTCCAACTAAATGTGGTGTGACTAGTGTGCCTCCATTAGCAATAGCGGATATAGATCTGACCAGCTCGAGAGGTGTGGTTTGAAATCCATACTGTCCAATAGAAGTATGATATGTGTTGCCGAGTAACCAGTCACCATCTTCAAAATTTTTCTTTTTCCATTCTGGTGATGGCACTACTCCAGACTTTTCAGATGGTAGGTCAACTCCGGTAGATGATGCAAAGCCAAACAATTTCATATATCTTTCTATGCGAGATATACCGAGCCCTGGCTGGTCTTTATACCCGCCACCAACTTGATAGAAAAACTCATCAGATGACTCTGCTATAGCCTCTTTTACATTCACATACCCATGAGCCTTCCAGTCTTTGAAAACAGTATCTGGTCCGCCATACACGTTTTTTATCACGAGCGCCCCACTACTATATATACTTTTAAATTCATCTATCACCCCTTCAGTCAATGCTGCATAAGCCATGAATGGCTTTACTGTTGAGCCAGGAACAATTTGCCCAGATATGGCACGATTGAGCATTGGTTTTGATTTGTCTAGCAAATATCTGGCCTTTTTTTCTTTTTCTTCTGTACTGCTGGCATTGATAAATATATTGTTTGAATACTCTGGATAACTAGTCATAGCTATCACCTCTCCAGTGTTCACATCCATCATTATCGCTGCGCCACCAGAGAACCCTTGGGCATCTACAGCCTCTTTGAGATGCTTAAAAAAGATATTTTGTACACGGCTGTCGATATGAGTATTAAGTGTCTCACCATCAATTGGAGGCTTTATAATGTTATCATTTTGTATTTGCCCCCGAGCGGACACCTCAACTATCAATTCACCAGCTACACCTGATAAGTTTTTGTTATATTGTTTTTCTAAACCGTCAGCACCTATATATTCTGTTTGCCAAAAATATCCTGACTTGTCTTTTTTTGGATAACTAACATAGCCAAGTATGTGTGAGAATCCTCCATCGTTAATATATCTCCTCTCTGGTATAGACCTAACCGTACCTGTTGATGTTGTGGTGTCATTCCAAGCCAGCAACACACCATTTCTGTCTTTGATAACACCGCGATAAGCAAAGACAGGAGTGTTTTTCAAATAGTTATTACTAGAAAGTTCCGCCCAATGTACGCCCTCAAGTATCTCTGTAGAAAAAGCTTTTACAAAAAATACCAGAAAAACAAAAGTTATACCTGCAAACAGAATCAAGAAGCTGGGTTTTGAAAGAGGCTTTTCAAATTTGCCCTCTAATATATCCCCGTCAAACTTGGAAATGTTCATAGAGTCGGCAAAGACCTCATCTGGGTCTACCTCATTTC
Organism: uncultured Candidatus Saccharibacteria bacterium; assembly: GCA_964420875.1. Lineage (GTDB taxonomy): Bacteria > Patescibacteriota > Minisyncoccia > Phycocordibacterales > UBA5272 > JAUPVO01. The sequence continues at coordinate 22,198 of CAYQUK010000003.1, read as the reverse complement.
TAGATCTTCTAATACGAACGGATGTATGGCCTAAGTACATAATATATAAATATAGTGCAGTATAATACTAAAGTTAGTACTGGTACATTATTTGCGAAAGTCATATCAACAATCAAAGAAATAACAGATAATATATAGATAAAAAGCATTTTATTTTTGTATATAAAGAGAGGCGGTGCCGGCAACAGAGTAAAAGCTTTTGATTCTAACTATTTTATTGTTTTCGTTTTCATTTAAACCTATCGCTACTACTTGACCTATAACAAAGTCTGGATCTTGGTTGAAATATATATTGTCTCCATTTTTAATACTTGAGTTGGATGGTACAGTAGCCACAAATCCATAAGCTCCATCACCTTGCAACTCTATCACCTCCTCACTAGACGAAGAGTATCTCAACAGCCCTCCCAGCTTTTTGTTACTAGCAGTAAATAACTCAATACGAGAAAACTTCTCATCTACACCAGCCACAGATCCGACAGGATGCAAACCTGAAGCAAAGACAATGTTGTCGACTTGGATACCATCTAGAGACCCTTTATTAATATACACACTGCCATAGACGCTATTCATTTTTTTAATTATCACAGATGCACGAACAAAATCAGTAATGCCTATTTTTAAAAGTTCCTCTGTGCTGCTCGTGTTGATAGACAATGACTCGATTAATGATAACTTATTTTTCAACTCATCATTTTCAAGTTGTAGCTTTTCAATTGTTTTATTTGTAAAAATATTTGATATCCAGGACGCTCCACCAAGCAATACAGGTTGCATGATTGACCTCAATAAGAAAAACAAAACAATAAGTACTGCAAAAATTATAGACAGATTCCTAACTCTGCTAGACCGAGAATATCCCCTATCTGTACGCGATATCAACATGATCTTTTATTAAAACATCTTTAAATCTAGAGACATCCTCGAGAATGATCCCACACCCACGAGCTACAGCTGTCAGAGGGTCTTCACATTGCGATACCGGGACCTTTAATTGTATTCTCAGTAATTCTGACAATCCGCGTATCAACGCCCCACCGCCAGCCAATGTTATACCTTTGTTCATAATGTCAGTCAGTACTTCTGGAGGGGTCATCTCTATGACTTCTTTTATGCCTTCGACTATTTGCGAGATGCTGTTATACATTGCTTTGCGTATATCACTATCTGTTATTGTCACCTCCTTTGGTAAACCTGATACCAGATCGCGACCTTTTACTTTCATATCCTCTGGATCACCATCAGGCATAGCCGAACCGATTTGCATTTTGATCTCCTCTGCAGTCTTTTCACCGATAAGCATTTTAAACTCATCACGAACATATGAGATGATGTCTTGGTTCAACTTGTCCCCAGCCACCTTGATAGATCTCGCTTTCACAATACCAGAAAGTGAGATGACGGCTATGTCTGTAGTTCCTCCACCGATATCCACTATCATTGACCCCTCAGCATCATGTATAGGCAATCTAATACCAATAGCTGCAGCCATAGGCTCCTCGACGATGTATACCTCTCTCGCACCTGCAGCACGTGCCGCATCATACACGGCCCTAGTTTCTACATTTGTAATACCAACTGGCACACCGACGACTACACGAGGACGCAAAAACTTTTTATGTATACTATTCGCTTTGTTAATCAGATACCCGAGCATCTCCTCTGTCACCTCATAGTCACTAATCACACCATCCACAAGTGGTCTAACACATCTGATATGTGTTGGTGTTCGCCCCATCATTTGTTTGGCCTCGTTACCTATCGCCACCATCCTATCTGTCTTTACATTCACCGCTACTATTGATGGCTCATTGATAACTATACCCACACCACGAACATACACCAAAGTATTCGCAGTACCGAGATCTATTCCTATCTCATTAGAAAATTTATTCTTCCATTTCTCAAACATATTGTTAGTTTAACATATAAAGAGAAAGCAAAATAACCTTGACAAATATGGAAATTAGCACTCCTTTGTATACATTGTGAGCAGGTGCTCGACAGAAATGATCTCGGCTTTACTGTTGTCACGCTCGCGTCTTTCTTTTAACTCTACGCCACCGGCGAGTAGTGACTTGTGTGAGATGGTCACACGCATCGGCATACCGAGTAGATCTGCATCTGCAAACTTTTCCCCTGCTCCAGCCCCCTCTCTGTCATCCCACAACACCTCAACACCAGCCTGTTTTAATTTGTTATATATCTCCTGTGACACCTTGTATGCCTCTTCATTTTTATCTTTAAAAAGTGTAACCATATGTAAAGCGAATGGCGCTACTGATGCTGGCCAGACTATACCATTCTCGTCTGACAATACCTCAACAATAGTTCCCATCACACGCGCAGGACCGATACCATATGAGCCCATCCAGACTTTTTGTTTCTGCCCGTTCTCATCCGAATACTCCAACCCCATAGCATCAGAAAATCTAGTGCCAAGGTTAAAAATGTTCCCCACCTCTACCGCTTTTTCAACTCTCAAGTTTTCTCTCTTTAGTCCTAAGTCATTTAAAACTTCATCATTCAGAACTTCTTTGTTAATGGCTATCTTTTTCTCGTCACTGATATATATATCGTCTTCACCTGCGTCAGTTAATGTTTGAAACTCATGAGAGTATTTTGAAAATACTCCACCCGATGCAAATGTTACAAATGTCTTTTCACCTATTCCAAGTCTATTAAAAATATTTACATAGCCTCTCTTTACTTTTTCATATACATCTAACTGTTCTGCTTCTGATTTACAAAAACTATACAAGTCCTTCATCACAAACTCTCTAGTTCTCATTATTCCACTCTTTGCTCTGGTTTCATTTCTAAATTTCTTTTGAAATTGATACGCGAGCACCGGTAAGTCACGATAACTCTGTATGAACTTTGTCATCATGTTTGTTATCGGCTCCTCATGGGTGAATCCGAGACCGAGCTCCGTGTCATTCTTTAGTTTTGTTGTGAACCAGACATCTACATCGGGATTGTTGATCCATCTACCTGACTTTTGCCACACTTCACCATCCTGTAGTGCCGTCATCTCTAGTTCCTGGCCACCTATTGCATTCATCTCTTCGCGTATCACTCCTACAATGTTGTTGAACACCTTGTGACCGAGAGGCAGCAATGTGTACACACCCGCTAACTCCTTGTGTATATAGCCGGCACGTATAAGTAGTTGTGCATTTTTAGACACCTCATCACTTGGTGCTGTTTTAGATGTTTTTGTAAATAATTCTGACTGCTTCATAAACTTATAATATCACAAATATCTATCTAAAAATATCAAAGAATGTCGTGGTTAGTATGAGTCCGATGAGGAATAGGAATGAGATGGAGTTGGCCCAATATTGGAACTTGTAATTGAGAGGTCTCCTGATTATCATCTCTATCAAAACGAAAACTATACGACCTCCATCGAGAGCCGGTATTGGGAGTGCATTGAACACTGCCAGGTTGATAGAGAGTATCGCCACAAATGTCAGGAGTGTGATGGCTCCAGCCTCGGATGCGCCACCAACCATCTTGGCTATTCCTACTGGACCAGCTAATGCATTCATAACATTCTCACCATTGGCCACCTTTTTGATAATGTCTACGAGACCTGTCATGGTTAGCCATGTGAACTTTCCTGTGTCTGTTGTTGCTTTTACAATAGCCTCACCTACTGGTAGCGAAACCATGCCCGCGTGATCAACTGCAAAGCCGAGAGACTTGCGACCATCAACTAGTCCGTAAACAGCCTGGAGAGTCGTAGTTGATACCTTGCCAGTGTTTGTCCTCTCATACACTATTGTTATCGGCTCCTCATTGTGGTCTTTTACAAAGTTAACAACGGAGTCCGAGCTATCCAGCTTGGCTACAGATTTGCCTGTAAACATATTTAAAATCTTATCTCCTGGTATCATACCTACCGCCTCAACAGGAGAATTTGGGCTCACCCCTACCACAACTATGTGAGCGTCAGTCACCCTGCTGCCATAGTCAGTATCACTAGATGACACAAGGTGCGGCTGAGTATAAATAAATGAGAACAAAACAACAGCTAAAACTAAATTCATTATTACTCCAGCTGATAAGACAAAAATCTGTAAATATTTTGGTCTGTTTTGAAAAGCCTTTTTGTCAGACGCTATATTTTTCCTCTCGCCCTCATCAAATGACTCTCCTGTTATCTTTACATATCCACCTATTGGCAAAAGATTAAAAGCATAAAGTGTCTCGCCTACTTTTTTACCAAATAGTTTTGGCGGGAATCCAAATGCGAACTCCTCTACACGCATTTTAGATATCTTTGCCGCAAAGAAATGTCCTGATTCGTGTATCATCACCAGAACCAGTAGAACTAGGAAGAAAATAATTATGCTCATATGTTGATTTTGTTACTCGCCCAGTATGTCTTTTTCTTTTGCATTAAACAAGCCTTCGAATTCACTGTTTGTATTGTCTATCTTTGATTGCAATGCATCGAGATACCTTTTCTCCTCATCCTGACCATAATCACCCTCCTTTTTACCATTCTCAATTTTTCTCTTTACATCTTCACGAGCTGACTTCATTCTTATTCTCGCCTCTTCCAGTTTCTCCTTTATAATCTTTACATACTGCTGACGTCTCTCAGTTGTTAGCATTGGGAAAATAACACGCAGTCCATCAGAGTCAGATGACACTGATAAACCAAGATTGGCATCGTTAATGGCTTTTTCCATATCACCTATTCCACCTTTGTCATATGGTGATACACGCAATGTCTTTGCGTCCTCAAGAGTCACACTAGCCAGGTGAGACAGCTGCATAGTTGAACCGTAGGCCTCAACATATACATTGTCTAGCACCACAGGAGTAGCACGACCAGTTTGCACTGATTTGAACTCACTTTGTAGCCACTCTATAATATCCACTATTTTTTGATCAAAATCTTTAAAGTCAAACATGTGTGTATTATAACACTAAATAGCTAGGTAGTCTGCTATTTGTTTCTCACTCGCATTGCCACTGTCGCGTATCTTTTTTATATATAACAACCTTTCCAAGTCACTAACATTCAAATTTTTCTTTGCTATTTCTATTTTCTTTTCTATATCACTATCTACCGCTGGCAAAGATATGACTTGTAAGCGAGAACGAAGTGTTGGCAATACCACACTCATGGTGCTGACAACAAAAATTATGATAGTATTCTCATTCGGCTCCTCCACCACCTTGAGCAACATGTTTTGTATTGTCGTGTTGCGTATATTTAAATTTGTCAGGAAATATCTCTTTTCACTGGTTCTCGTCTTTTGAAATTGTTGCAATACCTCCACATCACTTTTTAAAAAGTTTTTATGATCCTCGTCACTCTCTATGACTATTTTGTTGAGTGTGTCAGCCAGCTCATCACGCAGCTGTGCAAATGCATAGTCACCCTCAAAACAAACAGCGTGGAATGCTATGCGGTCCAGCAGTGAACTATTTTTTAGTTGTGATAACTTTTTTGTAGACATCGAGATGTTTGAGTGCCTCACCGGTCCCCTTCACAACACAGTATAACGCATCATCTGCCATCACAGCCTTTACTCCTGTGCGTCTCTCAACTAGGTCTGGCAAATGACGTAATTGTGATGTTCCTCCACTCATTATAATACCGTTATCAATGATATCGCTTGCCAGCTCTGGCGGAGTCTCTTGTAATACATCTTTTATGGCTTTGATAATATTGCGCAACTCTTTGTCCAATGCCTTTACTATTTCATTTGTCCCGAGGTCTATAGTGCGAGGCAAACCTGTGACATAGTCACGACCCTTTACTTTCATTGTTAACTCCTCTTCGAGAGGTAACGCTGAGCCGACTTGTATTTTAATTTGTTCTGCCATTTGCTCACCGACTGCCAGATTAAAAGTCTTTCTAATATAATCCACTATGGCTTGGTCCAGCTTGTTGCCTGCGCATTTTACACTGGTGCTACACACTATACCCCCGAGTGATATAACGGCTACGTCTGTTGTCCCCCCACCTATGTCTACTATCATCTGTCCGTTCGCAGCGTGTATGGGGATGCCTGCACCTATCGCGGCCAATATAGGCTCACGTACAACATAGGCATTACGAGCACCAGCACGCAAGCACGCCTCGATAACTGCACGCCTCTCTGTTGACGACACTCCAGCTGGTACGCTGACCATCACTTCTGGCTTAAACAGTGATAACTTTGGCAAGGCCTTATTGATAAAATATTTTAGCATCACCTCAGTAACACGATAGTCGGCTATTACACCGTCTTTGAGAGGTCTGTATGCGACTATGTTGTCAGGAGTCTTTCCTATCATTTCTTTCGCCTCGAGACCTACTGCCAATACCTTTTTGTCGTCCTCACGTATCGCTACCACTGACGGCTCATTCAAAACTATACCTTTTCCAGGAACAAATACTAATATATTTGCAGTACCTAGATCTATTCCTAATTGTGGAGAAATGAGTGACATAATTGGCTATTTATATCAGCATTTTAACATAGTTTGATATGCTAAACTAATAAACATGTATCTGGTACAAGTCATACCTATAATATCTGTAAAAACCCTTGGTAATCTTAGTTATTTTACTAGTTTGCCTATAAACTTAGGAGACATAGTTGAGGTATCAATCAATAAAAGAAAAATCTTTGCAATAGTAGTTGGAATGAGCCAGGTCGGAGAGTCAAAACTAGAGATAAGAAATCAAGATTTTTCTTTAAAAAAGATAAACAGCATAGCAATACCTGGGGCTATACCAACAAATATAATAGAAGTCATAAACCAGGCTGCTACACTGGTCGGCACCAACTTGGCCACACTGTTTGACATATACCTGCCTCGAGACTTTCTCAATACTCAGAAGCTGGAGCTGTATGTGAACAAGGACGACTACAAATTACACTTTATTGAGCTGGCACGCCGCGATAGTACGAGTAACATGAGACAGATAATAAGAGAAAGATTTGCACGTGATGAGAGTGTGATGATAATAGTCCCTACAGTATTGTCAGCCATCAATCTATACAATGAGTTGTCTGATGGTATAGAGGACAGGACGTATTTGTATCACAGTGAGTTAACAGGTAAACAAAAAGAAAAAGTATATGCAGGTATAGCCAGCAAAAAACCAACATGTATAATCTCAACTCCAAACCTAATAGGAATGTATGCTCATCGTGTACGCAGTATTATAATTCACGAAGAAGAATCAAAATATTATGACCACACTATAGAGGAGGTAATTTCACGTGACGCATTCATGTATATTGCTCGAGAGCTAGGGTTTGACACCACCCTAACAGCTAGACACCCCAGCCTTAACAGTTACTACATAGCCAATCAAGATCAAAGCAGAAAACATATATTGGCTCAAAACTATTTTAATAACAAAATATTGTTGGCAAAGATGAATGATATAGACAAAAAGCCTTTCTCTCTTTACCTATCTTATGAGTTAAAACTATTGATGGAGAGAAATATAAGCGAGAACAAAAATGTCGTTCTGTACACACAACGTAAAGGCATGTCTAGCTCTAGCGTGTGTATGGACTGTGGTGAGTCTATAAAGTGTGAGACTTGTGATAATGATCTATGTCTATTTGAAGATGTAAAATCTGGTGACAGATACTATAGATGTCTAATATGTAAAACCAAAACTAAATTAGAAAAAGAAATAGTTTGTAAGGTATGTACAGGCATGCGTATAGCAACTCTCGGTATTGGAACTCAGGGGCTGGCAGAACATCTGCATACTCTATACCCTGATACTCCTATACATATTTTAGACGGAGATCACATCAAAACAAAAAAGGACGCCATCAAAAAATACAGTGAATGGAAAACTGCTGGTGGCATATTGATAGGAACTGAGATGATGTTGCCACTATTAGAACACATAGACCTGATTGGCATAGTATCTCTCGACACCTACTTCTCTTTACCAGAATACAGTACTGATGAAGAGATAATGCAAACCATCAGTACGCTACTATTTAGTTTGAAAGAGAGCGGAAGCCTGGTGGTACAGACTAGACACAAGTCGGCCTTGTGGGAATTTGTAACCAGTAACTCATTGATAAAATATTATGAGTATGAGATACAAAATAGACACTCCACCAATCTCCCTCCATTTACATATATGATATCTTTTGATTTACCAGATGGAGCAAGTACCCCAGAATTTTTAGATGATAAAAAATTTGAATATTATAATATACGTGGACGAAACTTTATCAGACATATATATCTGATACCACGCGAGACCTGGTACAGTGACCCGAGGCTGAGACAAATAGTTACTGACAACCTCTTAACATATCATTTGCGAGTCAATCAGAGGTCAGTATTAAAAGGTCTTTGATAATATGTTAGTATAGACTCATCAAATCGATGATACATATATTGCAAAACAAAATAGAAAAAGAGGACACTGTATTGCGTGATGCTTGCAAGCCTGTTAAAAAGGCAGAATTTGGGACACCCGAGCTGCGCGAGCTGATACAAAAAATGCAAGATGCAGCACATCAAGAACCAGATGGTGTAGCGTTGGCCGCACCTCAAATAGGAATAAATAAAACGATATTTGTAATAGACGAGCGTGCATACAGTGATGATGCAAAATTTAGACCCTTAGTATTTATCAACCCCGAAATACAAAAAGCCAGTAAGAAACAAGAGATAAAAGAAGAGGGTTGTCTGTCAGTGCGCGGTATATGGGGCAAGACTTGGCGCGCCACCACGGTCACAGTAAAGGCATACAATGTTGAGGGTCATCCATTTACATTTGGTGCGGCAGGACTCATTGCGCATATCATACAGCACGAATACGATCACTTAGACGGAGTGCTGTTTACTGATCATGGTTTCGACTTTTCAGAATATGATCCGTACGCCATAAATAATGAACACAATGCCTAATAACAAAAATTTAAATATATTATTTTTTGGTACTGGACCACTCGCTGAGAGCGTATTGTTCGCAATGTATAATTCTGGATATACACCGGCACTCGTAGTAACAAAGCCTGACTCACTCGTCGGTCGTCACCAAGAATTGACTGCCCCACATATCAAAAAGTGGTGTGAGCTAAAAGGTATACCTGTGTATCAACCAGAAAAGTTAAAAGACCTAGGCTCTGACTCACCTATTTTTACAAACAAATTTGACCTAGCTGTTGTCGCAAGCTATGGCAAGATCATCCCTGAGAATATTTTAAATGCTCCAGCTCATGGATTTTTAAATGTTCACCCCTCATTACTCCCTCTCTATCGCGGACCCTCTCCTGTCGAGAGCCAGCTATTGGACGGATTAAAAGAAATAGGTATCAGTATTATGAAGCTAGACGCCGGCATGGATAGTGGCCCAATATTGGTTCAAAACAAAATAAATATTCATAATGAGGACACCGCAGGAACATTGGAAATAAAATGCGGACAAGTTGGTGGTGAGATGTTAACTCAATGCATACAACATTACATAGACGGCACGCTCATACCTCGTGAGCAGGATCATAACTCGGCAACAATTTGTAAATTTATAGAAAAATCTCAAGGGGAAATAAAGTTAACAGATGATATCGAAAGTATCAAAAACAAATACCGAGCTATGACACCATGGCCAGGAATATTTTTCTTTCACACTCACACTGACAAGACTTTGCGTATAAAGATAAACAAGCTGGACCTCAACCGCGATACATTGGACGAGATGATACTCGCCGTCACCCCAGAAGGTAAATCAGAAATGCCTTGGGCAGACTTTAAACATGGGTACGACATAAAATAAAAAAGTCCTGCATTACGCAGGACTTTTTTATTTTATAAACTACTTTGCAACGATACTATTGATCACCACATCCTGTACTGGTTGATCGTTTGGTCCTGTGGCAACGTTTTCAATTGCTAATGCAACATCGATACCAGCAGTGACACGTCCGAACACTGTGTATGATGGTGGCAATCCAGAGTCCTCGGCAGTTACAATAAAAAATTGTGAACCGTTGGTGTTTGGTCCAGCATTAGCCATGGCTACTGTGCCACGCTTGTATGTCTCTGTACCTTTTAACTCATCGTTGAATTTGTACCCCGGCCCTCCTGTACCCCAATACATTCTCTTTGATTCGTCTTTTGAAAGTGGGTCACCAGCTTGTATCATGAACCCTTTGATAACACGGTGGAACTTGACCCCATTATAAAATGACTCGCTAGCTAGCTTGCCAAAGTTAGCAACTGTATTTGGGGCTGAGCTGAGTAGCTCGACTTGTATGTCACCCTTATTAGTTTTGATAGTTGCTGATGTGTATATTTTTGTTTCTGGCATAGTATTTGTATTTGTTGAAGTATTAGTAGTAGTTGCTGGTTTGTTGTTTTGTGTTTCTGTTGGTATTACTATTGTGTCTATTTTATCTTCTGTCTTTTCAGAGCCAGAAAAATAGACGAACCAAGCACTAGCTATTATAAGTATAATTATAAAAATGTAAATATGTTTGTCTTTCATATATTTTTAATTTCTTTTTATTAATGATTTAAAACGTCTAGCAATGTTACGCATTATACTACGTTTTTTGTCTCCACTGTGAGCGAGCTCATCATCCAATTTATCCTTGAGCTCATCTATTGATTTGTACATTTCATCTGTGACACTTTCAACATGTACACGTCTAGAACCCAATATCACGAGAGCTTTTGCTTTATACATGTCACCATGTTTGTGATGTTTGGTTGTTATCCCAAGCTCTATTTCTAAGGTAGAATTTTTATCTTTGTCTAAACGACTGATAATACCGCCAAGCTTTTGCTCTGCATACTCGCGTATAGCAGGTGTCAGCTCCATATTATGACCTTTTATTATACTGTTCATATACTATAGTATACCAAAATTTAGAGACAAATATTTCAAATATCAACCCTCAAATACTATATATTTTGTCTTTTCCACTCGTACATGAGCAGCGCTGCTGACACAGAGGCGTTCAGCGACTCAGCCTTTTCACTCATGGGTATACGGAGCAGATAGTCACAATGTTCGCGAGTTTTGACATGTATACCTTCTCCCTCATTACCCACAACTATACCTATTGATCCAGTGAGGTCCTGATCCCACATATTTACAGTTGACTCACCAGCGAGTCCCGCTATCCATATATGATGTTTTTTTAATTTTTCTATAGCTGTGTTGATATTGCTAGTTCTGATTATTGGTATCTTGTCCACCAGTCCCGCAGAAGTCTTGTACACTGTGCCATTGATAGGTGCATTGCGATGTTTTGGTACTATTATTGCATCCGCTCCGGCTGCAACAGCAGAACGTATTATTGCCCCAACATTATGCGGATCCTCTATTTCATCCATGAGTATGATGAGCATTTTTTTGTTCTCATCTTTATTTTTCAAAAAGTCATCCAGATCCTCATAAACAAAACTCCTCATCATTAACACCAGCCCCTGATGCACCACATCACCCACCATACCTTCTAATTTGTTACCTTGGACAAACAGCACTGGTACCTTGTGTTTAGTGGCCAATGCTTTTATCTCTTTTATTGCATCGTTTGCCAATGTCTCTTTTACATACACCCTCTCCACCTTGTCAGCATTATTACGCATAGCCTCGAGCGAAGCATGTGTACCATATATTAAAAATGCCTCGTCTTTCTTTTCCATTTTACTTTAAATTATTTATTGTCCACCTTTTCTAAAATTTTCTTTATAAGATCATCCTGCTTTTCGAGATGCTTCATTATGCTCTGTATTTCTTGTTCAGCTTTTAAATTGATCTCATAATCACTCTGTGCCCGTATCTCACTGTATCTACCTTGAAGATTTTGCCCTATCATAATGAGAGGCATGAGAAATATCTGTATCATGTTTGATATAAATAGCCACATTACAAATGCTGGGAATGGGTCAAACTGGCTTTCGACTGGAGCAAATATATTCCACGCGAACCACGCAACAGTCCAAACAAAAATAACAAAAAAGAAGCCCATAGTTCCCACCTTGTTTGTTATCCACACAGCCAGCTTGTCAGTAGATGTCATTTTTGACCTGTGTGTGTCGGTCGGATTCTTAAAAACCTTTTTAATATCGTCTAAATTTGGTATGTCTAACATAGTATTTAAAGTATATTAGATATCAGACAATAATGCTAATCCCTAAAATGCTCTCTATTTCTGTTTTAAGCTTCTCATTACTGGTGAATAAAACTGGTACATAGCCTATCTCTTCCGAGTATTTAAGAGAATTCTGCGTGTCGTCTATAAAAACGAGAGCCCGCTAGCAGAGCTAGCGGGCTCGGGATTGCGACCCATCACAATCGGTAATCCTGTAACGTATCAGTCTTCACCTTTAGTTTTTCCGTCCTCAGTATCGGCCAGTGAGCGAAAAATGGAGTGAACGATAGATCGGTCAAGACGTCTGACAACTTGTAATGAGGAGGTCTTTTCGTTGACTTATCGTAAAAAGCCTGAGACTCAAGTGAAGTGAAAAGCGCTGGGTGGACTGCCGACATTTTCGAAAACTTGACGACATCTGAAACGATTACGATATCCTTCCTATCTCGCATATCCCAAGAGATCCGCTCTTCCCCGAAAACTACCCCGAGCTCTCTGAGAACGGAATACGTCCAGAGGCCTCGCTCACAGGTGAGCAGAAAGATTGGGGCGTTAGGCCCGTATGTGACCGGTACGAATTTTTTCATATCCCCTCCTGGGGCGTGGTTGGTACTAGTCTAAATACTACTCTTTTGTAAAAAATAATCAAATATGAAAACTAGAGCAAGATAAACTGTAACTCAAAAACGTTTTTGATGGTGTAAATAGAAACAGTCACAATAATCAAAGTGGATACACCGTATATAATATGTCTCGGATGCTGCTTTTCTATTTCTATAAATATAGTCACACACAATGCTGAAAATACTATTATAAATATAACAGTCAGAGCTATGCTGGCGTATTTTGAACTGTTAAAAATAGTCTTGTCCATCTCTGAGGCGTAACCACCAGCTGGCAATGAAGTTGTCGACTCTCCTCTCACTTCTGCTGTCTGCTCAAAATTAACAGCAGTCTCTGTATCTGATATTAAGAGAGATGCATCAGGGACAGGAACAATGACAATGTCTTCTACTTTTTCTTGTTTTACTTTTATGGCTTCTTTTTTAGGTGTTACTTTTGTGACGGCTGGTATGTTGTCGTTATCTTTTACAACTTGCTCTGGCGGAGACACTTTGACCGCTTCGACAGGCGTACCAAACATTTGAACAACAAAAATAGTGTTATTGTTTTGATACATACCACTTGCCATTGATATACCTATCTCTTTATAGTCTGGGCTGAGTATGTTGGCCCTATGTGTTGGCGAGTTCATCCATCCATTACTAACATCTTCTGAGTTGGTAAAGTTCACAGCCAAGTTCTCACCTGCATATCTATAATTATAGCCAGCCTTTTCTAGCCAATGCCAAGGAGTCAATCCCGCCGGACTGTTGTGAGCAAAATATCCATTAGCAGCCATATCCCCAGCTTTCATCTGTGAAGCCTTTTCAAGAGTGGGACTGTAAACCAGCGCGGAGAGGTTGCTCGTTGATCTATTTTGATTTGTAAGGTCAATCAAAACTCTAGCAACTATACCCTGTCCGGCATCAGTGTTTTGTAAAACATAGGCACTAGACGCAGAAATACTCACTATTATAAAAACAATAGTGAGTATTATTGCTATCGATATCTCTCGAAAAAAGTGTGGGCGATATTCATTGCCTTCATGAGGAATAAATATATGTTTTAGATGGTGGTGAACCTTCATCCAAATATTATAGCATCAAATCCACCTATTAAAGGTGGATTTGATGCTTCTTAAACTTTTAAAATTGACCCCGAAAACTAGTTTGTAGTAAATGTATTGTTTACTGCGTAAACACTTACATTACCCTGTGTGTCTGTTGATACTAACATATAGTAATAGACTGTATTTGATAGTAAGCCAGATACATTTACTTGATGAGATGTCACAGCAGAATTGTTACCGTACGATGTATAACCATTTGTAAGATCAAAACCTACTGAATTAACATCTCCCTCATTAATAGTGATTGGTCTAGTACCGTAGAAAACCTTACCTATAGCATTCTCATTTGTATTCCATGTGAATGTTGCTGAGTTAGTAGATACTGACTTTGTCGCGTTTGTGATTACTGGTGCATATGTAGCATCAGTAGGGGTTGGTGTTATAACACCAACCCATCCACCATTTGTTATCAATGTGTTGATTTTTGATAATGTTGAAGGGCCTACTCTACCGTATCCTGTAGAAGCTGGAGTACCAGAGTTTACAATACCGTATGTAGCTTGGAATCTTTTAACTGCTGATTGTGACAGACCGCCAAAATATCCTGTAACGAGACCTTCTGGATATATAGCCGAGTTATCAGCAAAAAAGGCTTGTAAATTTGTAACATTTGTTCCTCTTGCACCTAGATCAAGAGTTGATGTGATAGGTGTATAAGCTAGAACAGAACTGAGGCCCATAGAAACGATAGCACCGAGAACTAGAGAGTTTTTGTTGAACTTTGTCATATAGATGTTTATTTTAGTTATATTTAATGGAAACTTGAAAAGCTTTAGTTAAAGAGACTAAGATTAACTATTACTACCTATGATGACGCTTGTAATCCTGTAATATTACAAGATTACGCATCATGAGATCTAATCACTTCTATCGCGAGCTAGAAAGGCTTTGTATATACAGTATATATAACAGTATATCAATGATCAACGTGACATATGATTAGTTGTAATCTAATACAATACATTACGTCATCGTTAATGTTAAACAAATAAAAACAAAAATATGCTTACAAATATCGCCACATTATTACTCGTGCTTTGGTTACTGGGGTTCCTAGGTTTTCATGTTCTCGGTGGATTTATACATATATTGCTAGTAATAGCAGTTGTACTCTTTCTATTACGCATAATACGCGGCGAGAATCCTTTTAAATAAACATATTTGCTTTATTATCGCCCAGCATGTAAACTGAGCCACTACTAATTAATCTAAAACAAATATATGAATGAAGAAACAATCGTAACTCCAGCTCCAGAGACTCCAGTAACACCAGAGGTAGCTCCTACTCCAGCAGTAGAAGATACTCCAGTAGTAACTCCTGAGACTCCAGCTGTTGCATAGCTAAAAAATAAAAACACATCGCAATTGCGATGTGTTTTTATTTTTATCTAATTTTTATCTAGGAATATTTGACTCCCCCTCAAAATCTTTTACAACAATACCAAATCTATTACTCGCCTGATCAACCTTTAAATACATACTTTTCCCAAGAGACGGAGCAATATCAAAACTCTCTCCAGCATTTCTGTCTGCATAATTAACAATTAATATATTGTTTTTCTCTACATACATAGATTGTGGAGCTATACGATCACCGAGCAGTACCGCGTCAGTGCCAACCTTGCTACCATTTACTTTGTTTAACATAGCGACAACATAGTAGAATGTCCCGCTACCACCAGTGCTCTGGGTTATTATAAACGCTGTATCATCTGTACCATCACCATCAAGATCAGCCTTGTAGTCATTACCAAAATACTTTGTTACAACTTTTGAAGCAGACCCTGGTGCAGCCTCCACCTCTGACACTCCATTTTTTAGAGTAAATGTCCCCCCATCTAAACTATACGTACCATCATAAGAGTTGACCCGTAATCCATTTTGATTATTTGGAAAATTAAACTTGTACACAGCAAAACCTAAAACTAATAAAACTAAAACTACTAAAACTGTTACTATTTTTCTCATATATTTATTGTAGCACTTGTGTCGCCTATTTTATATTCTATTTCGTCCCCATCTATCCACTTTATAAAAGTATAAGATGGCCCCTCCTCAACCAGACCAAAAGACTTTATATTTTCCAATGTTGCCGAGTCTTTTATAACAAATCCACAATTACCCTCAAAACATCTATCTCTCACTGCTATATATTTGTCATTCGGAGAAAAAGACATCACATCATTGCCAAGATAATAGTTTGTAATTATATGTACCTTATATGTATTGTTCATTGGATAAAACATCCCGACAGCAGTATCTGGCAACTCATTAGTCTCGAGAACAAAAGCTATCTTGCCACCAGTAGATGAGGTGACTATTTTTTGAAATCTAGCACTTTGTCTAAAAAAGTTTTTATCTGAACAAAAAGCCTTTCTCGTTTCTGTATTGTTTATATTTGCCATGTCACACATTTGTGCTTTTTCTCCTTTGAAAAAGTTAAATATATTCTCATTGTCCACGGACAGCGCAACATTACCATTTATTAATATGTCTTTTTTATCTTGAGACAATGTCACAACAGAAACAGACGGCACCCCCTCTGCTTCATTTACAATTTCTTTTTTAGAATCAAAATTAAAATAGATAAAAACAAATGCTGAGACAATTATTAACCCGACTAAATAAGAAGCTTTTTTCATATACAAAGTCTAACACAAAACAAAAACCGCCTCCCAACGGTTTTTGTTAGTGGCGGTTAAGACAAATCGTACAAGGCCCATGACTCGTTAACTTTCCACCAGACCTCAGGAGTAAAAGTGACCGCAGACAGCAACTTTTGATTACCAGCAACCAGCCTGACAAAAAGCGGTAAAACCTGGTTCATGTTGCCCAACCCTTCACTTTTTGAATTTCCATACAAAACGTCAGCGATAGAGATGTGGCGATTTTTGTCAAAAAAGAAACCTTTGGCGATGTCGTCAACTATTTGCTTATTTCTGATTTCACTCCCAGTCAAAAGGTATGGATGCTCATCAGAAAAAACAAACCTGACAGCTAAAACATTTCCAATACCATCAGATGGTTCAACTCGCACCGCTCTTGGTAACCATCTTTTGTTTTGAAAAGGTTTCAACTCTCCGACAATGCTTCTTATTTTCTCTTTGTAAGAGTTGCTAGACAAAACGATGCCTGCGATCATTGTCATGTGATACGGCAGAGCTCCATCTGCGACAGCCTTCACAATAAGGTCGGGGTGCCGTCTCTTCAAATCGTCATAAATACGCCCGAGCACTTTTTCTGTTGCCTCGTCAGGGCGAAGAAGAATACAAAATCTCACGTTGTTGGCATCCATTTCGGACCCTCTTAGAAAGAACTTGTTTGGATTATATTACAAATAGGCAATATTGTGAATTATCTGCTAAAATATATTGATGACCAAAAACATTTCAAATGGCACAGTACATACTGTACCAGCAGATATGAAAAAAGTTTTAACATCTAAACCAAAAATATTGGAATGGTGGGAGGACATCACTCCACTCGCTCGCAACGAGTGGATATGCTGGGTGACCGATGCGAAAAAAGAAGAAACTCGTCTGCGCCGTATGGATATAATGTTAGACAAATTCTCCCGCGGAGAGCGCCGCCCCTGCTGCTGGGCAGGTTGCGTACATAGGGAGAACTAAGAATTCCCCCTCAAATATTTCCCAGCAACGCTCAGTGCAAACGAAGGCAGGATAATACAGACATCAGCAAGTAAAAGTTGGCGCAGTCTGTTTACCAACATTACTGAATCATTACCGTCCGGTCCACCCACCAACACCATTACAATTCCTATCACACCAAATGCGATAGATGAGAATATAAAAAATTTTGTCGCTACTTTTTGCATAAGTTAAGTGTAGCACTAATTTAATCAGTCTTTACCGGTCTTCTTATTTTGTTGGAAACTTTGTAACATCCATATAGAAAATCTCCCAAGTATGACCATCAAAATCCTCTATTGTACGTTGTTGCATAAATCCATAATCCCTCATTTCATTTGGCTCTATACCTCCCGCGCTCAGTCCACCAGCCATTATCTTGTTAACCTCCTCAACACTTTCGACAGACAAAGAAAATAATCCGGCTATCTTTGATTTTGTATCCGCAAGAGGCTTTTTTGTAAATGCTTTAAATTTATCATAAGACAAAAGCATTACAAATATATTCTCACTCCAAACCATACACTTGCCAGTATCATCTGAAAATTGAGGGTTGTTTGTAAATCCTAAAGCTGTATAAAAATCTGCCGACTTTTGCAAGTCCTTCACTGCTAAATTGATAAATATTTGTTTTGCCATAATTAATATATTATACATTAAAAATACAATGAACGTCCTAAAAGAATTTAAGAAACTCAGATCTTAAAAATACAGCCGTTTTTACAATGTCTTGTAAAAAATCAAGAGTTAAATCTTTACTATCTTTTCCGGAAGAAATCATTATATGTTTACCAAAAATTGGCGCACCCTCGGAAAAACCTTGAAACTCTCTTGTTGTCATACTGTGAACTAAAACATTTCTCTTTTTGTTAAACGAAACAAGTTCGTCTAATAGTTTTTTGTCTAGAAAAGATTTTGCTATTTCTATTTTTTGACCCAGGGTTTTCCCCGCAACCAACTTAAACCTTAAGTCTTCACTTAATGATTCCATTTTGCCTTCTTTGTAGATAACATACTCTAGAAAAAACTCCACATAAGTAATATGCGCAAAAGCTCTACCGTATTCCATCAACAGTTTTTCATCTTCCTCCAGTAGAACTGAATTACTATTCATTTATTTTGCTCCGTGAGTAGGGATCGAACCTACGACCAATTCCTTAACAGGGAACTGCTCTACCGCTGAGCTATCACGGAATATGTACAAAAGTACTGCTAAAATATAACAAAAAAACTTCTAAAAAGCAACAACTCTGATATCATGTCTATATGTATAACAAAAACATCATTTGGGTGGGTATGATACTGGGGAGTCTGATTGGTAGTCTCGTCCCCACATTATTCGGTGCCAGTATGTTGTCTCTATCTTCTGTGATATGTACTGCCATTGGTGGAGGGCTAGGGGTCTGGATAGCTTTTAAATATTTTGCTTAAGTTATTTTAAGGTTTTTAAAACAGACTCAATCGGATTTTCAAATGGCACATGAAAAGCAGCAGCATTTTTATGTCCCCCACCTCCCATCTTTTTTGCTATTTCACTAACATCAAAATCAGCAACGGAACGAAGACTAAATCTCCACTTACCTTCAAAATAATAATATATTATTCCAAATGTTCCACTCTTTTCTGCTAATTTGTGCCCTAATTCACTTTTAATTTCTGAAGGAGCATTAACCGCTAATACTTTATACCCAGCAAATTCTACCTCTTCTGCTCTGTCAAAATATTTGTTTACAGTACTCATGTAAGCCTCTCTCAAAACTTTTCCAATTTTCTTAACTTCTTCAAATCTTTTTTCATCAGATAGTTCATCTACGATCCTCTGGAAATAATTTCTAGTAAAGTCATTATCTGTTTTGTATATGTATGCGTCTACTATTTCGTAATCTGGCATTTTGTGTGTCCACGTATCACTGTCCGATACATATTGTATAGCTAGAGGCGTCTCACTTTCTGGAAAAAAGTATTTCCAAGCCAACATACAACCACTCTCACCCTCTCCATACATATACTCTCTTACAGACTGTATATTTTCTTTTGCCCCTACATGGTGGTCTAAAACAACAATTTTTTTACACTTAGACTGTAAATCCAGCAGAACTTCTTTTGAAAAAGAAAAATCTATCACATATATTTCTGTATTTGCTAAATCTGTATGATTTGTAACGTATTCTGGTAAAACCTTCCAATCATCTGCGGCGATATATTCTGCCGTATCACCATATTTTTTCCAAGCTACCCAAGCGCTGGCTGTACCGTCCATGCAATTCTTGTGATATATGATTACAATGTTTTTCATTTATAGCCATAATACAAGTTAAAAACTGTGTTTGCAATAGTTTGTAGTTATGTTAGTATCTATGTATGCAATCTATCATCCTAGCGGTGAACGTAATCTTATCGGTTATCCTAGTTATACTAGTTTTAATTCAGAGGTCTAATACTGACAATAATGGAGCTTTTTCAGCTGATTCGTCAGTGGGAACATATCGTAGACGTGGAGGCGAACTGTTACTATACCGAGCAACAATAGTGGTGTCTATACTATTTGCTGTGTCTTTGGCAATACACGCTTTTCTGAAATAAGCCAAAAACAATAGATATCGTAAAAAGATATGCATTCATAAACATATATGAATGATCAAAATCAAATATCAAGCTACGTTTTTTTCAAAAAAGCTGGCTTAACAGTAAAACAAACACCTCCAGAAAAGGCTTTTTATGCTGGGGTGTCTATTCTCATTGCACTACTGTGTATATTAATAGCAACTGGTATATATTTGCGTAGCAAGACAATAATAGTACCAGCCTATAACACCACCCTATCTATTGGCACCATAGAACAACCTAGATATTTTACCCCTCTATATGCCAGCCAAGATACTGAGAAAATAATCTCTGGACTACTTTATGCTGGGTTGTATAAAAAGACCTCCGACAGCACATATGTATATGACTTGGCCAACAATATAACAAAGAGTGGAACGGGAACGGAAATAGATATCACACTTCGTGACGACATATCGTTTGCCAATGGGGACCCGATAACTGCTGACGATGTTATATTCACATACAAATTACTATCTGACCCTCAGGTTAGGTCGGTGGACAAGGTGCGCTATGAAGGCCTAGAGTTTGAAAAAGTATCTGACACAAACTTTATAATACATTTAAAAAAGCCATTTCCTTTTGTTGAGGAGTTATTGACAGCAGGTATATTGTCTCAAAAAGAATATGCTGACAAGAGTTTGGATAACTTTGTAATATCAGAACTAAATCAAGACTCTGTGTCTAGTGGTATGTATGAGGTAAATAGCAAAACATTGGATAATGGTGGCAAATTAGAAAAACTTGAACTTGTTTCAAATGCTAACTACAAAGGAAAACGTCCTTATATCAAATACATCGACATATATTATTACACCAGCAAAAGTAATCTAAGCAAGGCCTTCAATAACAAAGACATAGATATTATTTTTGACGCTGACACAGAAATCAAAAACGCAATTACAAAGAAAAACTATTTAGAATCTGTGTATACTCTCCCTCGCATTGTGGCTATATTTTTAAACGGCAACAAAAAGGACAGCTTTGCAAAAAAATATAACAGAGAGGAAATATATGAGGCCGTAAATAGAAATGCCTTTTTGGATCTAGGCTTCCCTACATATGACATGTTACCAAGCAGCGAGAGACTGGCGACATCATCTGTGACCGAGTATTCGACTAGCACATTTACACTCACACTGCCTGACATGGACAGACGCATAGATGTAGCTACAAAAATCAAAGACATGTTGTTGACAAAAGGTATCACTGTAAATCTAGATGTAAAAGATCAGACCGAGCTCAATCAAAACATTATACGCAATCGTGACTATGAGGCGATACTTGGAACAATAGAAATACAAAACTCCAGTGACCTCTATGCCTTTTGGCACTCTTCACAACGCAATGCCCCGGGACTCAATATCTCTAGCTACACTAGCAAGACATTTGATAGTAACTTAGAAAATATCAAAACGGCCACTAACTCCGCAAACATACAGACATATTTGGATGCCTTGAGAGATGAATTTTACAGCGAGTATCCATATATACCTCTATACACCCCGACTCGTCAGGTGATATATAGGGATAATTTAAAAGCTGTATTCCCCAAACATACATCAACATCTAAAGACCTAATAACAGACATAGACAATTGGTACAACGGTACAGAAAAAGTCTGGAGCATATTTAACAAAGAAAACATTATTAACAAAATATACACATTATTACACTAAAACCATAAAACCATGAGAAATTTCCAAAGACCACAAAGATACAATGACAGACCACAAATTAGACGCCCTCTCCCTGACTTAGCACCAAATACCATACGTATACTTGGTCTAGGCGGCAATGAGGAGTCTGGTCGCAATATGTGGGCCATAGAGTACCATTGATTTTATTTTGCCAAATCCAAGCTACTTAAAAGAAAAGAAACACAAAGTAAAAGCAATCATCGCAACCAGCCCACACATGGATCATGTTGGTGCCATCCCCTATTTTGCTACTGACTTTCCACAGGCCACAATATACGCCCGCAATGTGACAGGAGAAATAATCAAACAACGTGCCGAGGCTCTCAACAAAAAAATAGATGACAGTATATTCCCAATCGAGGAGCAAATGTCTATTTCTGTCGGGTATCTCAATTTACGTTTTTGGAATATACA
>CAYQUK010000002.1:55722-59813 GCA_964420875.1 uncultured Candidatus Saccharibacteria bacterium | reverse complement strand
GCGGAAGTGGTGAGATTCGAACTCACGGACCTTTGACAGTCGTCTGTTTTCAAGACAGGTGCCTTAAACCACTCGGCCACACTTCCTTATAGCTTAGTATTCTAACACGTCGCCTACTTTTTTTCTAGACCTGATTTTTCTAAAACATAACCCTCTAATTGTTTAGCTAAAAACTTTCTTTCTGCATATGAATCGGCACCCTCAAACAAAACATTAGTCAGAGCGTTGTAGGTTAAAAACTCTACAAAAGTATCAAATCCTTCTAAATTAAAAGATGAGGATTTTACCGGGGTGTCTGGGTGATCGTTATTATAAATGTTTATATCAACACAAGTTTCGCCCTTAAATTCATAAAACTCCAAAACCACTTCTTTTATTTTCTTAGATTTAAAATATTTTGGTTCAACATCCATAACCCTAAGATTCTTCTTCTCTAAAGTCGGTACAGCTTTAAAAAACTCACTAACCCTAGGATCAACATCCCCACCCGACATAAATTTACCTTCTACCATACGCCCTATAGTATACTACACACATGATTTCATTTGTACTAGTATTTTTAGTGGCTATTATTGTTTTAATTTTCGCCCTATTTAAAAAGGACAATTCTATTGCTGACATATGTTATTCATATGGATTTATGGCTGCAGCGGTCTCATCTCTATTTTTAAATGAGAACGTATCGACAGAGAAAATTATAATCACAGCCCTAGTTCTCATTTGGGGCGTCAGATTATCATACAGAATATATATGAAAAATGCTGGCAAGCCTGAGGACTTTAGATATGCTGCCTGGCGCGAGTTGTGGACGAAAAGTGGCAAGGTATATTTTTATATACGCAGCCTGCTCCAAGTTTTCATATTGCAAGCCATCATCGCAGCCGTGATAGTCTCACCTGTTGTGCTGTTTGCAGGTGACACAAAGTACTTTTATATTGGTGTTGCAATGTGGGTGTTTGGTTTTCTTTTCGAAGCCATTGGTGATTATCAGCTAGACACATTTATCAAAAGCAACATAGAGACTGGAAAGCGTGGCATTATGACAAGAGGTCTGTGGCGATACACCAGGCATCCCAACTATTTTGGTGAGGCGACAATGTGGTGGGGAATATTTATAGCTACATTCACACCAGAGCGCTGGTGGCTGATCATCTCACCACTACTCATCACCTATCTATTACGATTTGTCTCTGGTGTTCCGATGCTAGAAAAAAGATGGGATGAAAATCCTGATGAAAAGATACGTAAAGATTGGCAAGAATACAAATCGAAGACTAACACGATGATACCCTGGTTCTAAAACTTTTGTGCTCTCGGTAGGAATCGAACCTACATCGTGGGTACCGCAAACCCATATTCTATCCATTGAACTACGAGAGCGAATTAACGCCGGCCGAAGGCCGGCGTTATAAACTTACTTTGAAACCTTTGCGATTGCTTTTGCTAGACGAGACTTTTTACGGTCTGCTGTCCCTTTTTTGATTGTTCCTCTCTTTGCTGCTTTGTCTAAAGCTTTAAAAGCTGCAGAAAGGTTGTCTTTCGCACTCGAGTCGCTCTTTGCAACCTTTGCACGCACTGTTTTAACAGCTTCCTTCATAGTTTTCGACAAACGGTCATTGATAACCTTTTTGCGATCGCTAACGCGGAGAGCCTTTTTTGCTGATTTGGTAATTGCCATATGAGAGGCATAATACCACACTTTTATGTTATAATCAAAGGATGATAGGATATCTCGCGGGACAAATCAAACTCATAGAAAGCGACAAGATAATCTTGGAAAATCAGAACATTGGGTACGAGGTGCTGCTCCCCCTCTCTAGTCTGATAACACTCAAAATGCCGCAAAGTTTGGAGTTATATATACATACACAT
The DNA here is from genome assembly GCA_964420875.1 of uncultured Candidatus Saccharibacteria bacterium. Taxonomy (GTDB): domain Bacteria; phylum Patescibacteriota; class Minisyncoccia; order Phycocordibacterales; family UBA5272; genus JAUPVO01. The sequence goes on along the minus strand of CAYQUK010000002.1, from coordinate 57,941 downwards.
GTTCGTGAAGATCAGTTCACCCTGTTTGGATTTTTTGAAGAAAAAGAGAGGCAGTTATTTAGAAAACTAATAAGTGTTTCTGGTGTGGGACCAAAGTCAGCTCTTAATATATTGTCTGTTGCTACACCCAGTACTATTGTGCGCGCTGTTGGATCTGGGAATGCTGACATGTTTCCAAAGGTTCCTGGCGTTGGTAGAAAGACTATTGAGAAGGTAATAATAGAATTGAAAAACTCATTCTCAGTTGACGAAATGGCGAGCGATGAAAGTGAGAACTCGCACGATGCACGCCTCGCCCTCGAGACGCTCGGCTACTCTTCGAAAGACATAGCAACTGTGATAGGAAAAATAGACAAGACATTGTCTATGAATGATATCATACGCCAAGCTCTTCAAATTTTATCAAAGACAAAGTAAAATAGAATCATGAACTCACACATTGAAAAAGCTTTACGCAAAATAGAAAGACTCGTCCCAAGAAAAATCTATAAGTTTTTCCAACCAACTTATCACTTTGTTTTAGCTTTAGTTGGTGCAATCATATACAGATACCCAGCAAGAGAGATACATGTAATAGCAGTAACGGGAACAAAAGGTAAATCTACTACCACGGAATTTGTGAATGCGATATTAGAAGAAGCTGGTTACAAGACCGCAATACTGTCTACCATTCGTTTTAAAATAGCTGACCACAACAAGCCAAACATGTACAAGATGACAATGCCTGGAAGATTTTTCGTGCAAAAATTCCTACGTGAGGCGGCAGATGCTGGTTGCCAATATGCAATAGTTGAGATGACCAGCGAGGGAGCAAAAATGTGGCGCCACGCATTCACCGCGCTGAACACCTTGATATTTACAAATCTAACACCGGAACACATAGAATCTCATGGATCATTTGAAAAGTATCGTGACGCGAAGCTGAGTCTGGCTCGTGCTGTAGCTCGCAGCTGGAAACAAAATACAAAAGTAATAGCCAATGCCGACGACAAACATGGTCCACACTTTTTAATATATAACGTAGATCAAAACATCCCCTATTTTGAAAAAGACGCCAAGAAAATTAAAATCAATATACCTGGAGAGTTCAACAAAGTTAACGCTTTGGCTGCCGCGACATTTGCACGCAGTATAGGAATATCAGAAGAAAATATAGTTAACGCTTTGGCACATCTCACCCATGTACCAGGACGTGTGGAGGAGATAAACGCTGGTCAGGATTTTAAAGTGGTTGTTGACTATGCACACACCGCTGACAGTTTAGAAAAACTATACAAAACATACAAAGGTAAAAAGATTGCCGTCCTAGGGTCTTGTGGTGGTGGCAGAGACAAGTCTAAACGCCCAATACTCGGATCTCTGGCTGACAAGTACTGCGAGATCGTCATAGTGACAGATGAGGACCCTTATGATGATGAAATAGATGAGATTATTAACGACGTGGCGAGCGGTGTAACAACTCAAGACCCAATAATAGAAAGGGATCGTCGTACTGCAATACGTCTAGCCATAACAAAGGCAAATTCAGGTGACACCATACTAATCACAGGCAAAGGTACTGATCCGTATATAATGCGCGCCAATGGTGAGCGCGAAATCTGGAGTGACTCGAGAGTGGCCAGAGAGGAGCTGGAGAAATTCCTCGCAACAAAATAACATGCCAGAGTTACCAGAGGTCGAGTCACTACGCGCCGGACTAGAAAAAGTTTTAAAAGGTAGGACTGTAAAAGATATTGAGATTAGAAATGGGAAACTAGTGAGTGGGTCTGGTACAAAAAGGACTGCAAGCAAGAAGAAAAGTTTTGAATTTGTAGACAATTTAAAAGATAAGAAAATACTATCTGTCAAAAGACGTGCTAAAAATATTTTTATTGAGCTAGACACAAAAGAAATAATATTGGTACACCTAAAAATGACAGGGCAACTGGTGTATGAAAACCAGAAAACTGGTAAAGTAAAAAATAACATAGTAACAGGTGGACACCCAATAGAGGAGTTATATAGGCAGACCCTCCCACACAAACATACACATATAATATTCACACTCGACAGTGGGACTCTTTATTATAATGACGTGCGCAAATTTGGCTATGTTTTGTATTATAAAGACATTGACGCAGCCATAGAGGCTAATCACTTTTCAAAAATAGGCCTCGAGCCATTTGATCCAGCTTTTACATTTCAATATTTTAGAGACGAAATAAAAAAGAAAAATAAAG
>CAYQUK010000002.1:0-55712 GCA_964420875.1 uncultured Candidatus Saccharibacteria bacterium | reverse complement strand
GGAAAACTTCTGGATGTTGGTACGGGTAATGGTAAATATTTAGATATCTTAAAAATCCCCTTAGAATTCTGGAATAAAAAAGAAAAATAAAGCATTAAAAACTGTCTTATTAGAACAATCTGTAGTGGTTGGATGTGGCAATATATATGCAGATGAAGTATGTTTTGCATCAAAAGTTTTACCAAGTAGGAATTGTAAAACATTAACGGACACAGAGATAAAACTGATACATAAAAACATCATCAAGATGTTGCGGCATGCCATAGATCTAGGAGGCTCATCTATCTCAGACTATCTGCTCGCTGACGGCAGTCGTGGAAATTTTGCTCGCGAACACAAAGTGTATGGCAGAGGAGGAGAAAAGTGTGAGATCTGTAAAAATATTTTAGAAAAATCTGTCATAGCTGGACGCACCACAGTCTTCTGCCTTATTTGCCAGAAATAAAAACGACCCGAACAAGTCGGGGTCGTTTGTGTGAGTGGCGCTATTTAGCTTGAGCATGTGTGCAACACTTTCCGGTAATCGCCACAGATAGTCCGAGTGTTCCGCCAACATGCGGCTGCTGTCTGAAGGCTTTTGCACGCAGGGCATTTTCACCGAGAGTTTCTGTTGGAGTTTTCTGATTTCGCTTGGGCTCCTCAACCTTTAACCAAACTCGGTCGGCCCCAGGTTGACGCTCACCTAGAATTAATCTAGCGGCAGCAATTTCATTTGTGATATCTATTGTGTTACTCATACCTCTCCCTTAAGGTCTCTTATGAAAATAACCCCGAACAAGTCGGGGCTTTTCGCCGACTGACCTGAATCAGGCCAGCCGGATCATAGGTCGCTCATGATGGGCGAGCGTGCGGGTTGCTTGTGTGGCCTTGTTTTGCGCCATTTCGATCAGCTCGACGTATCCTTCACGGATACGATCCAGTTTAGTCGTTGGCGCAACTGCGGTAGCCAAGACATTTGCATTGCTGCAGTCGGGGTCAGTCGTCACCAAGGTGACAACAGGCATAACCACATAGTCGTCACCGACCACAGCAGCGGTCCACACGTCTTTCGACGAGAGGAACAAGTTGAAGTCGAGAACCTCTTGCGAGTTCTTGCCTTCAATGAATCGCACTTTGAGTGCCTTCGCGTCTGCGGTCGTGTTAACGACCGACAGCAGCGTCAGATTGCCGTTGCGAACGGTGTAGTACGGATAGATCTGAGCTTGGCCCGGGCCGTCACCGTTGATGTAAACGGCATTGGCGGCACCCGCCAGAGCGGAGAGCAGCGCCTTTTGCTTGAACGTATTCATAGTTAGATTTGACTCCTCTGCATGGAGATTGTTGAGTGATCACTTTAGAATCAACGGCCCTTTGAGGCCTTTGTGCGGATATGGTTTAGGTCTATGGGTCTCACATGTTAAAACCACATCTTCCAATTAAAATTCTACTCTTTATATGACATTTGTCAAACTGGTAAATGACAATAATAAAGAAATATGTTAATATTCTGTTCAACGTCCCTATAGCTCAGTCGGTAGAGCAACAGCCTTTTAAGCTGATGGTCGCTGGTTCGAATCCAGCTGGGGACACAAACGTAAAGAAAACCAAAAGCCCCGTGAGGGGCTTTTGGTTTGTACTTTGAACTATTTAATTTTTAGAAACTTATATTTAGTCTTGCTCTATTTCGCAAGCGGTGATTGATCCGTCAGCGTTTTTAACACCCTCATACTCAACCTTCATACCAACTCTCAAAACGTCACTTTTCTTTTTAAGATCTATTTTAGTTTCGTCTATTATACGAACCAGAACATTTTTAACAGTAATAGCATTTGATGTGACGGCAGTTATTTTACCCTCACCTTCAAACACCTGCCTGTCATCTCGGTCACGATGACGTCCACCATGTTTATCATCATTATCTCTGTGACCATAACCATTCCACCAACCATAATGATTACCATTATTGCCATGACCACTATGATAATCATCATCGTCACCACAAACATTTGTTGGGGGTACCACAACAGTAGAGTCTACAGTAATAGACACACTACCAGTACCAGTTGTGCCAGCTGAATCTCTGGCTGACAAAGCAATGATATATGTACCAGTGGCAGCAGGAGTCCCCGAGAGAACACCAGCAGATGATACGGACATACCAGCAGGTACACCTGTGGCTGTGACCGCGTATGGAGCTATACCTGTTGCCATTAGACTAACAGATGCATAGGCTGTACCGACTTTTCCATTTGAAAGAGATGATATAAACGTCAGAGCTGGAGGAGCAATGTCAACAACAACATTTGATGCACGCACACCACCAAGAGCATCTACAGATCCTGTATATGTTATAAATCTACCCACAGAAAGAGTTGCGCCATTTAAAAATGTAAACGCATCCGTTGTTGTTGGATAGTATACATTTGTATCAGTAGATATTAACCCACCATTAACAACCATATAGCTAGCTCCGAGAGATGTTATGATACCAGCACCAGAAACAACTGGCTCTAAATCTATTGATATAGATACAGATCCTGTTGTAGAGATATTTGCAGAGTCAGTAGCAGAAACATTTAAAATATATGTTCCAGCTGTTGTTGGTGTTCCTGATATAAAACCGTCAGGTGACACAGTCATACCATCAGGCGCTCCGCTAACACTTACAGAATAGGGAGCTACACCCCCACCAACCATGTTGGTTATAGGATATGCCCTATTAACCATACCGTTTGCTAATGTTGGAGTGATAGACACCGCCATTGCAAATTGTGAAAACAGTGCGAGAGAGAGACCAGCAAAAACACTGGTTCTCTTCAAAGATTTTAAAGACATTATTTTTAGATTAGATTTTGCTTTGATAAGAAAATACGGAATTCAAAGCACCTTTACAAAAAGTGTAGCACCTATGTTTAAAATATACTAGAGGCTAATACTGGGGATAGTCGTAGCATACTCGAAACCATACTCACTTGGAGTTATAAAAGCCTTTGATTTGTCGTCTCTTAATGGCCCACCACCCAAATACCAAATTATCCACAGCACCCAAAATCCTACAAAAAAATAAAAGAGATATCTCATATTTTTAGTATAAGCTTCTCTAGGTCATCATACAAATCACCTTTCCCCTCATGTGCCTCGTGGCGCATATTAATAAGATCAAACATACCCTCTTTGTTTCTCATTGTTTTCATTTTCCAAAACAATACCCCCTGCAACTCCTCAGCTGGCATCAGACCCTTTATTCTCTGTAGCTCTATCCAGGCTCCACGCTTGTTTTTGTTTTGTATCAATGTTGCTAATACAAAAGGATCTACTTTTTCCTTTTCCTCCTGACAGTCAAAGACTTTTTCAGCAAAAGTTGAAAGCTTTTTCAGTGTTGCTGGCAATATCTGTGTCTCGTCTATCAAAAACACATTTTCTGACTTTTGCATTTCTTTCAAATACCCATACAAAACCTCTCTTTCTTTCTCACCTTGCCACTCTTCGATGCGTATCACCTCTCTATTCCCAAACATATCTGCTTGTAAATATTGTTTTAGGCTTTCTATTTCTCCAGCTCTCAGAACACGAGTTGTGCCAGAGAATATCTTGTCCCCCTTCATTCTCTCTTTTAAATTTGTTCCAACTCTTACATAGATCATAGTTTTCCAAGCTTATCCCCTATATCACAACTAACCTTGAGAGGTATTATATTGATACCTCTTTTTTCTAAAACATTTTGCATTATTGTTTTTATTTTCTCTGACAACTCCACAGCCAGCGCCTCTTTTGCCTCAAACACTAACTCATCGTGTATTTGCAGCTGCATTTTGAGATCTCCGTTTTTAAAATACTTTTCCAAATCCTTGTAAACATCTATCATGCCTAGCTTGATAATATCGGCGCTAGTCCCTTGTATTGGGGCGTTGATAGCTATTCGTTCACCTTGAGACCTCATAAAAGGGATCTTTGATCGCAACAGTGGAATGTGGCGCGGACGACCAAAAAGTGTAACAGTGTATCCAGTTTTTGTAGCTTCAGCCTTAACTTTTTCTAAATAACTCATCAATGTTGTGAATGTAGACTTGTAAGTATCATAGAACTCTTGCGCCTCTGCCCTATCTACCCCCATGGACTCTTTTAAAGCATTCACACCCATACCGTAAAGTATCCCAAAATTTATAGCTTTTGCCTTTCTTCTCTCTTCTTTTGTTACGTCTTCTTCTTTTTTGTGAAGAGTTCTCGCGGCCACACCAAGATGTACATCTTGATTTCTTTTAAATATATCTATTAGGTTCTCATCATGGGAAAGTATGGCCGCAGCGCGCAGATCTATCTGTGAATAGTCTAGAGATATCAACTTGCAACCTTTGTCTGCCACAAATATATTTCTAATAGCCTCAGAATACTCGCTCTTTACTGGCAAATTCTGCATGTTTGGATTCTCACAACTAAACCTGCCCGTGGACGCGCCTGTCTGCAAAAAATGCGGATGTATACGTCCATCGTCCCCAACAAATCCAGCTAGTGGGTGTAAATATGTGCTGTATAGCTTGCTCACTTCACGCCAGCTGAGTATCAGATCTATTATCTCATGTTCCTCACGCATACTGTTTAGCATCTCTACATTTGTACTGCGTTTACCTGTGGCTGTCTTTTTAATTTTCTGCCCGAGACCCATCTCATCATAAAGTACTTCACCCAGTTGTTTTGGGCTCGAGATCAAAAACTCTCTACCTGCCAATTTGTATATCTTTTGTTCAAACTCTTTTATTCTTTTTTCAAAATTTTTAAGCTGCTCATCCAACGCCTTCATGTCTACACACATACCTGACCGCCCCATATGGCGAATGATCTCCAGTATCGGTAACTCTGTGTTGTTATAATAGTCAGTCAATCCAGACTCATTTATTTTTTCTAATAAAACTTTTTTGGTCTCATCATATCCACCAACTATTTGATGTGTAGTTTGTATCTCTTCAAACGTTGGTTTTATTTGTTCTGAGTTGAGCAGTATCGCCATACTTTGCAACTCCTCCAATTGCTCATCTGCTATCACCACTTTGTTGCTCTCTTTTTCTTGCTCTATGTCATCCAAACTTTTCCCCTCTTTTTCCATTTCAAAATAGTCAAAATAATTACGAAGACTACGGAGCTCATACTCATCACAGAGAGACTGATACTTTTTAATATCAACACATTCTGGCCAATGATGATTTAGATCTGGTTTAACTTCTGCGTCCAATCTTATAGTTGCTAATGTCTTTGAAAAGATAGCCTCATCTTGATTTGTTTTTAATTTCTCGAGTATTCTGGGAGAAATGTATTCCAGTACTTTTTTCTCGTCTTTTTCAATTTGTTTATATAAATTTTCAATACTATCAAAAGCATTAACTAGCTTGATGGCTGTCTTTTCCCCTATGCCATCTACTCCCATAATGTTATCACCTGCATCTCCGGCTAGCCCTTTGTAGTCCGGTATCTGGGCTGGTGTGATGCCGTATCTAGCCAGCACCGCAGCCTCATCAAAAAACGCCGTCTCAATGCCTTTTTTCATAGTGTATACAAAGACGTTTTTATTCACGAGCTGCATCACATCCATGTCACCACTCACTATTACCACATCATATTCCTTTGGATCAAACTGCCTCGAAAGGGTACCCAATAAATCATCAGCTTCGAACCCCTCAAGCTCTATTATCGGTATACCTAGGGCTTGGCAGAATCTTTTACTTTCAACTATCTGACTTTTCAAATCATCGTCAGTACTTTTACGCGTACCTTTATAATTCTCATAGGCTATGTGGCGAAATGTTGGTTTTGGTAAATCATAACATGCCACCACATACTCTGGGTCTACGTCTTTTACACCGTTGAATATCATACGAACAAATCCAAACAGCGCCCCTGTAGGCCTACCGTCTCTGGTCGAGAATCCGCTCATTGCATGATACGCACGATGAAGTAGTGCGTGACTATCTATCAGTATTATTCTCTTTTTATTTTTGCTTAACATCTGGTTTCTTTACTATGTGTTTGACGTCTATATCTCTCTCGTTTTCGTTTTTATGTTTCAAAGTGAGGATAATATCTGGATCTCCTGCATGCATTTTCTCTGGCCACTCGATTATTGTAAGAGTATTTTTATTTTGTATTTTGTCCAACTCGAGAACCTTGCCTTCGTCTTTGTTTTCAAATCTGTAAGCATCTATGTGATAAAGTTTTTTTATTGTTTTGTGTTTGGTTTCATACTCGCGCATAAAAACAAAAGTCGGACTCTGAACAGACGCCGTGATGCCGAGCACCTTTGCTATACTTTTAACCAAGGTTGTCTTGCCAGCCCCCAGATCCCCCACCAAATGTATTATTTTTGAGGTCTTTGTTTCATTTAAACTATCCACTATCGCTGTTGCGACTTGGTCTAAATGTTCCAACTTTACACCTTTTAACTTCATCTCTATATTTTAACACAAAACAGCCGCCCTTCGGGCGGCTGTTTTTATTTACTATTAAAGGCTTTTTGTTGTTGGAGTTTTAGATTATCTTAGTGATGACCCTTATGCGCCTCGCCTTTTATCCCAGTATATATAGATCTACCGAGAACAATGAGAACCAGTATCAAGGCTATGATTGCTAGCCACTCTAATACAGTATTAGGCAAGAAAGATCTGTCATTGCTAGTCTTTGTGTCAGTCTTTGTTACTTCTGTATTATTTTTAGCCTCATCTTGAGCTGCTGCTATAGTGCTAACTATATATGCAGTGTTCTCGTCTCTAATAGATGAACCCTTGCTGTCTAGTGCATCATAAGATATATATGTACTGACTACAGCTGATTTGTTTACAGATGCGCTGTCTTTTACTTTTACCTTTACAATCAGATCATCTGACATACCAGCCCCTACTGTGTCTAGATTTGCAACCACTGTGTTGTTGCTCTCATCGTATACACCTCTGTTACTGCTGATATATGTCATCTCACTAGGCAGTACCATCTTGATGGTTACGTTTGTTAATTTGATCTTACTTGTATTTAGATAATGAGCACGATACTCTACCACCTCTCCTAATGCTACCAGACCAGACTTTTTCTCTAGAGTGATAGACATCAATTTCTCTCCTTCAGACAGAGACTCTTTTGCTCCTGTGTCATCTGTACATATAATAGGTTTTGTTGGGGTCTTTGGATTGCTCGGTGTTACTGGTATATATGTTATCGAGTCGCTAGTAGTGCGGAATGATATTATTTCACCTCTGTATGTACCATTAGCATTACTCATCACCGCTCTACAGTAATATGTAGTATTAGCCTTGAGGCCTGTTATCTGATTACCAAATGGTGAAGATGGCAAGTTACCGATTGAGGCACTGTTTGTAACACGACCCAGATCACGAGTCTCGCCGTATTCGAACCAACCATTTGAATATACTCCATTTGATATGATCCCCACACCATTACATCTAGCGCTTGTCTTTGTTATCTGTGTTACTGCTGTCGTTACAACTCTGTGACTAGATGGCAAGTTCTGACGCACTGTTACTGTTGTGCTGTCTGTTGCTGATTGACCTTGGGCATTATAACAAGTGATAGTGTATACGGTTGTGTCGAGCAGATTTGATCTGTTCATTGACCCTTGTAAATTTACATTACCACTCCATCCGTTTGAAGCTGTACAATATGTCGCGTTTTGGCTTGTCCATGTTAGGACGGCACCCTCTCCACGATTTACTATACTTGGGTTGATGTTGATATCAACTGTCGGGTAGTTGTTATACGTTGGACAGATTTGTGTATCTGGGACTGTTGTTCCGTTTGGACACACTCTGTAACAAACTTGTGTATCTGGGACTGTTGTTCCGTTTGGACAAGTCTTGTAACACTGTTGTGATATCAATACTGTTGTTCCATTTGGACAGATTTTGTATTGGCTTGGACAAACTGATGTTACTGGTATAACTGTACCGTTCCAACATGTTTGTGTTTGATTTGGACACACATCCCAAATACTAACAGTCTGACCATTTGGACAAGTCTTTGTTTGAGGTACACAACTTGTACCATTCCAGTAGTAGTTTGTAGGACAGTTGTTTGTTACTACATTTGTAACACAGTGACCGTTTGTATACACGAGACCAGTTGGACAGATATTACATCCAGGATAATTTGTTGCTCCGTTTGTACACACCGGTGTTGGCTGTGTGTATGTTGGCTGAACATATGTAGTGTTGTTATAGCTACCTGTAGTGTTGTTGTTTATAACGTTGTTATATGTGTAATTAGAAGTGTTGTTACAGTTGTTTTGACCAGCACAAGTGTTATTTGTATTTACTGTTGTGTTTGTGTTGTATACAGGATTATAGGTGCTGACTGTATTGTTGTAGTTATAGTTAGACCAGTTTGTGTTGGTGTTATTCGCTGGTGCGGTATATGTAGGTGTAGTGTATGTTGGTGCACGATATGTAGGATAGCTCGTTGGTGCTATATAGTATGTATTCGGTGTTGTATATCCTGTATACCCAGTGTATGTATTTGCTGGTATGTATGTGTTAGGTATAGTCTGTGTATTCCAAGTGTTTGGGGTCGCAGTAAATGTCGGCTCTGGATTGCTCCAATAGTCATTGGTTTGTGGTGGAACCCATGTTGGATTTACAGTACCAGAACAATCATATGTATTACAATAAGGGTTTACAAAATCAACATTAGGATTTGACCAAGTATTGTAATCGCCTTGATTTGTCGTGTCGTATATACCCCAATTATTGGTTGTGTCCCAAGATGTGTTTGTTGGGCACTGTGTAGACCAACCACAAACATTGTCAACAAAATCAACATTGATATTATCCCAGTTTCCATAATTACCTTGATTTGTCGTGTCGTATATACCCCAATCATCATTCCATTGAGCTGATGTTATATTAGAAGCTGAAACAAAAACAGTGAGCACAAAAATTCCAATTGAAATAATTTTGCGACTTTTTGTTAGTAAATTTTTTATCATAATATAAAGTATTTTTTAATAATAAGATTATACACCTATTAATTGATAAACATTATATCACACTAAGTAGGCTTTTGTCAAGTTATCCACAATAGAAAAGACCCGGGGCACTTGCGCGCTCCGGGTCGGTTTTAGGAATTTATTAGCTCTTCCTTATTCGAGCTTACCGATTGGTCCGGCGATACGTTTCTTGTCGCAGACGTCCGGCAAGTTGTAGGCTTTTGCGAAAGCTGGCCAAAATGGCCCCTCCACGAACTCCTGCAACTTATCGCAATCATTTCCGAAGCGAGAAATCTCGACCTTGGAAACGTTTTTGTATGTCGCCCCGCGAGCTTTCAGCCCCGCAAGATTGATGTTTTTGTCTGCTTTGATGTCGGAGTTTTGAAGCTCGACCATCTGCATGACCATCTTTCCGTTGTGATCCGCTTTGCCGAATGCGAACAGTCTGTCTTTTGGACCAACATTCAGGACGACGATGCCACAGAATCCCGCCTTCACTTCGGCAACAAACTTTGCCGCTGGGCGCGAACACCCTTGTGTGTAGCACACCTCTTTCGAAATGTTTACTTCGGTTTTGCCGATGGCGACGTCGAGCTTTGGTCCTAGGACTGTATGCTTTTCGCCAACCCAACCCTTATCTGTCCATGTAACTTTGCCGTTAGTCTCGACCTCTTGTTCAAAGGTCATAGAGAGTTTTGGCAGCTTACAGACCAGACCAACTTCGGTGGCAACCAATGCCCCGTTGTCAGTGGCGCAAACTTTTTCAAGTTGGCACTTTCCGTCGCAAACAGGACGTTGAATGTCGAGATTGGTCGCCGGTTCTTCTTTACGAACGACGCCAGCTTTTTCAGCCTTGCGGACAACATTACCGCAACCGATGTCGTAAACCTCTCCACCTTTGACAGTGGCATGTTTACGAACCTTCGTCGTACGGCAAGTTACCCAACCTATCATGTCGTCACCGACACGATAGGACATGGTAACGGTAGAGCCGACAGGAATCACTTCCTCCGACACTATTACGTTGTTCTTTTGATCGGCTGCGTAGCGGCCGATTTCTACCGGCGCCACATCGTGACGGCAGTCTTGAACTGCGGCTGCGTGTGCAGCTGCAGAGAACAGCGTGATTACGCCTGCGATCATAGCGATGAACTTCTTCATGTGAACTCCAATGTGATTGTACTGTGAACTGATTTTGTTCAGGTTTTTAACTCCTGAACGCCTGTAAACAGTATACACTATTTACAGTATTTGTCAAGGTGTTTAACCTTTATTTTATATAGAAAAAAGGGTCTCGCGATGTTTTGCGAGACCCTTTTGTGACCCTTAGTTCAACATTCACCAAGACCAGTGAATGTACCTTTGGAGCCCGGAACCTTGAAGCAGTCAGCCTTTTTAGCGCCTTCTGCTGTTGATTGCGTCGGAGTTGTCGTAGATGCCTTTACGGCATCTTTCGGCGATGCGCCTGAGTCTTTTGGTGGCGGAGACTTTTTCTCCCCCGCCTCAGCCTCAGGCGCTACGGCTTTTTTGCTGTCACCTCGACGTCCTTGAGAACAGACTGGCGACCACCCCCGGCAGCACTCAGCCGTTTAAGAGCCTCATACAGCTCCTCCCGGGTGGCTTTGTGCTGCGCATCGACCGCCCTTGCTTTCTCATCTTTTTCCTGCTGTTCAATTCCAGTTTTGATGCCGCTCTTACGGGCGTCATCGATTGCCGAGGACGTTGACCACTGCCAAACATTTATAGCAATGATAAGGACCACCACGGCTCCGAGAGCCACAAGTGGCCAAAAATGTTTCGGCATGTAGTAGGAGAATTTGAGATCCTCCACCGCCTTAGTCGCCGTCGCAACTGTCTTTGCAGACAAAGCTTTTGCTACAGGATCTACTTTCGTGGACATATTTTCTCCGTACAGATTTTTGATATTATCTCACCGTAAAAAAAATTAAAAAAGAAAGTTTTGTAAATTACCCTTATGAATAAAGATTATTTCTCAAAACCTCTGTTGTATAGTATACACCTTTTTATCAACTTGTCAAGACTAGACCAAAAGGTGTAAGTGTTACTTTTTAATATGAAAATAGACAAGAAAAAACCGACCTTTTGAGGGGTCGGTGTGGGGATAATGCGGCACGTTGGGGAAGGTGTGCCGATATTGCTGTTGTCGGGAGTATCACTCCCCCGTAACCCCACTCAAGAAACTAAGGAACACACCTGAGTTGTCCGTTTACGCTTTGCAAGCGGTAACCATTAGGACATGTTGGTTGGACTTGTTGTTGGTTTGTCCGTGGTGGAATTTGCGGTTGCTGCAACGTGTATCCGTCAGCTTGGCTGCAGTGCATGCCGTAAACGGTACGCACGCACCCATTTGGAAGACCAGAACCCTGTTGTCCATTGTGATTTTGCCACTGACAGACAAGACTCCCGTTCGGGTTGCGTCCAACAGCAACGGATCCTGGAGCACAAGGTTGGACTCGCCCGTAGTTGGAGCTTGTTATGTGTGGTGCGGCTTGGCCATACCCATTTGCCGGAACAACAACACAACCATGCAGAATCAGTGTGGTAATCACGAGAACGGCGACGAGAATTTTAGTGTACATTGCTCTTTCTCCTATAGAATTGAGCGGGTTTCTATACTAGACACAGTATACACCATTTGCTGCGTTTGTCAAGTACAGCAAATTAACCCTCGATAAGAAAAAGGCTTGCAACGGCAAGCCTTTTTTCCGGACAACCCTGCTTCTATTTTGGTTCCGGAAGGAGTTTTTTCAAACCCAGCACGAAGATGTTGCCTTGGCTACAGCTAAGCCGGCGGTCTGGGGCAATCATCAATTGCCCCTTCTCACACTCAGGCCCATTGGGGCCGTTGATGATTTGAACCGGCTCATCGCCGTAAGGAAACTGGAGCTCGGCAGTAAGCAGACCGAGAACCACGCTCTCTTTGTGTTCGAATGGTACCGCGAAGCCGACCGGTGCGGACATCTTTTTATCCTGCACAAAGTCGGCCGAGGCCGTACAAGAGATGGCCGCCAAAACGGCAGCAAGAAGGAGCTTTTTCATAGAAACCTCACGATAGTTATGCGGCTGGGTGCCGCGATATTCCCAAACGCATTCTAAATGAAAATAAAATATTGTCAAGGGTGTAGAGAGCTGACGCCTCTATAGTTTTAAATAGTATATAATTTGATTATGTTAAACGATGTCGCGGAATTAAAAATCAAAACTAGTCTAGATAAACTGGCTAGTGATGACGAGGAGCGTGAGGCTGAGTACCTGGCTCAACAATCTGGACTCCCCTATGTGGACCTGCGTATCAAAAGTCCTGAGTTGGACGCGTTAGCAAAAATCCCGGTGGCTGAATCTGAAAAATATGACTTGGTGCCGTTCCGCCTAGTTGGCAGACAAATGCATGTGGCGATAAAGGACCCCACTCGTGATGATGTGGTGCAATACTTGGCGAGTGTGTCAACGAGAGATGAGAAACCAATAATATATGTCGCTTCGAAAACTTCTATCAAAAGAGTGCAGCAGAGATATAAAGACCTCGACTCGGAGACAACAACAGAGCGTGGTCTGGTGGATCTCAACGAGTCACATTTAAAGGAGTTATTACAAGACATCACCACCCTGCCGGAGTTCAGAACTAGACTAGAAAAGGTTGTGATGAATGAAAACAGAGAGAGGGTCTCAAAAATAATCGAGATGACATTGGTGGGGGCTATACATTTTGGAGTGAGTGACATACACATAGAGCCAGAGGATGATGCTGTAAAAGTCAGATATCGCATAGACGGTATGTTGCAAGATGTTTTCTTTACAGATATAAAAACTTTTAATCTGGTAAATAGTCGCCTCAAGCTGCTCTCTGGTTTAAAACTATCAACTCAAAAAGTAGCACAAGATGGAAGATTTGAAATAGAGTTTGAGGGTGCAAAAATAGAAGTGCGTGTATCACTGGTGCCTGGAAATTATGGTGAGAACTATGTGATGAGAATATTGGATCCAAAAGCAGCGAATGTTAGTTTTGACTCTCTTGGTATGAATGCAAAAGTTTTCTCACTTCTTGAGAGATCCCTAAAAAAACCATATGGCATGATACTAAATACTGGGCCAACAGGATCAGGTAAATCTACAACCTTGTATGCGTGTCTAAAGAAAACCTATACACCTGAGAAAAAAATTATCACTATCGAGGACCCAATAGAGTATCACATGAACGGCATCACACAGACGCAAGTCGACACAAAAAAAGACTACACATTTCTCCTCGGTTTGCGCGCGGCCTTGCGCCAAGACCCAGACATTATAATGGTGGGAGAGATACGTGACGAAGATACAGCAAAAGTCGCAGCCAGCGCAGCGCTCACCGGTCACATTGTCCTCTCTACCCTACACACCAACTCGGCCGCAGGAGCGATACCTCGCATGATAGACCTTGGAGTTGATGCAAAAACATTGGGCTCGTCAATAGGCCTCGTAATGGCTCAGCGCCTATGCCGTAAACTTTGCCCGCATTGTAAAGTAGACAGAGAGACAACAACAGAGGAATCAAAACTTATCACTGACATACTCGGCAATATGGTGGCAGATGGCAAAGAGGTCTCTGTGCAGCCACAAAAAATATATAAAGTTGGAGCAGCAAATCCTGATGGATGTGAAGCGTGTCACAACGGCTACAAAGGACGTATTGGAATATTTGAGGCCATACAAATGACAAGAGAGATAGAGGAAGCGGCGGTAGCTGGAAAAGGTGAGCGCGAGCTGCGCGAGGTGGCAATACCTCAACTCATACCCACTATGCGCGAAGATGGTATAATAAAAATGCTAGAGGGGGTCACCTCACTAGAAGAGCTGGAAACAGTTGTGGATATATACGAAAAATAAAAAGCTCATTAATCTTTAAACAACCCCTTGGTGAAGAATATTTCCTACATGAGGATAGCCGCAGTAGGATAACAAATGCTATCCGAACCAAAACGTCCTCCGTATTAGAACTATGGGTAAACCCGATTGCTTAAAGATTAGTGAGCTATTTAGAAACTTAACTGCCAGCCATTATAACACATTTAAACTTCATGTCAAGTACCCAAAAAGAAGACGAAAATATAGACGGCGTATCTGCTTCCCCTGATGCAAAACATCTAGATGCAACCTTACGCCCTACTTCATTTGAATATTATATTGGGCAAGAGGTCATAAAGAAAAATGTTGGGGTGTTGCTCGAGGCGGCTCTAGCTCGTGGGTCACCACCAGAACATATATTGTTATATGGTCCACCAGGACTCGGCAAAACAACACTCGCACACATCATAGCGAGAACATTGAACACAAATATTAAAATCACATCTGGTCCAACTCTCACAAAAGTGGGCGACCTGGCTGCGATATTAACCAACTTACAACCGCATGACGTGTTGTTTATAGATGAGATACACAGACTGAACAAATTAATAGAAGAGGTGCTATACCCTGCTATGGAGTCTGGTGTGCTCGACATAATAATTGGCAAGGGCCCTGCGGCACGCAGTATACAGTTAGACATTCCCCCATTCACTCTCGTTGGAGCGACGACTCGTGTGTCACTACTCTCTTCACCGCTGCGATCTAGATTTTCAGGTGGTACATACAGATTACAATTTTACACATTAGAAGAGCTCGCAAAAATAGTAATGCGTAGCAGTGAGACATTGGGGGCAAATATAAACATGGAAGCCGCATTAGAAATAGCAAAACGTAGTAGATACACACCACGCATTGCAAACTTCTATTTAAAACGCGCTCGTGACTATGCGGAGGTTAGTGGTGTGCCACTAAACCTGGACACCGTACGAACCGCACTCGAGATGTTGGAAATAGACGAGCACGGACTGGGGCACAGTGAGCGCGAATACTTGTCAGCACTGATGGACAAGTTTGATGGTGGTCCGGTTGGACTATCGACATTAGCTGCAACGTTATCAGAAGAAGACAACACATTGGAGGACGTTATCGAGCCATATCTGTTGCAAATGGGACTGATTGAAAAAACTACGAGAGGTAGGATGTTAACCGAGCAAGGCAAAAAACATGTTACTGGAAAATAGTATAGTGATTGCTGTTGACCCTGGTTTTGATAGATTTGGTGTTTCTGTTGTCAGAAAAAACAAAGGTAAAGAAGAGGTCCTATATTCTGATTGTATTTGTAGCGATAAGAAAATGACATTTGAAGGACGACTAATGTATGTCATTGGTGAATTTGAAAAAGTTGTCGCCGAGTACAGCCCAACCTTGTTGTGTATGGAGGCTGTCTTTATGCACAAAAACGCAAAGAGTGTTATAAATGTCGCTGAAATAAAAGGGGCTGTAAAGTTGATAGCTGTTAGGAAAAATATAAAAATAGTAGAGATGACTCCACAAAAAATAAAACTTGCTGTGGCTGGCTCTGGCGCTGCTAAAAAGGATGAGGTTATAAAAATGGTAAAAATGCTAACCAAACACAAAACCAAAACAGGGCTGGACGATGAGTATGACGCCATAGCTTGCGGCATAGCGGCACTTGCATATTTGAAGACAATTTGATATCTTATCAAGAATCAAAAGCAATATGGAGGAAGAAAAAGAACCAAATGAAGAATCAATGAACCCTGACGCATTAGAGGCGGCCCTCGGGGATGAGTTTGTAGAGGTGGAAGAAGTTGAAATATTGGTAGTTAGCGATGACGATGACGACCTAGATATTGCCTTTCCTCATGATGACCCGCGAGACTGGTACTAGATTTTAATTTTTAAGAATCTTTTCTTGCCAATTTTTATAACACTAGATTTTGCCAACTCTTTATAGTTGGTTATTTTTGTTTCGTCTTCAAAAGACACAGCCCCGTCTTCGACCAATCTCTTCCACTCTGCCTTGCTTTCAATTTGTTTTGCCTTCATGGCCAGATCCGCAAAAGTGTCTCCCTCTTCCCCATCTATTTCTGGTATGTTATCGGGTATTCCTTTGTTTTGGAACACTTCTATAAAATTCTGTTTGGCTTGAGATGCCAGCTTTTCATTATGATACATTTTTACTATCTCTTCGGCCAAGATGAATTTGATGTCTCTCGGATTGTTGTCGCTATCTTTTAACTCGTCCTCGTATTTAGAAACAATCTCGTCATCTATGTCAGTACAAAGTCTAAAATATTTGATAATCAACTCGTCACGAAGAGACATGATTTTCCCAAACATATCGTTCGGCTCATCCACAACGGTTATGATATTACCCCAACTAGTAGACATCTTTCGTCCGTCTATGCCCTCGAGCATTTGTAAATTCATTATGTTTTGTTTTGGCATTCCAAAGAAATCTTGTATTACCCTGCCGGCCTTTAGATTAAAAAGCTGATCAAAGCCACCAATCTCCACATCAGCCCTCACAGCATAACTGTCATAACCTTGCATAAGTGGGTACAGGAACTCGCGAAGTGATATCTCAACGTTTGCGTCATATCTGTCTTTAAAATTGCGTCTTGCTAACATCTGTTGAACAGTAAAACACTCTGCCAGCTGTGTGACATCTTGAAATGTTAATTTTGAAAGCCAATCATTATTATAAACAAATTCCACCTTATCCAGATCCAATATTTTTCCTATTTGACTCTTGTAGTCCTTGAGGTTTTCGTCTATTGCGGCACGAGTTAGCATTGGACGTTTCTCTGTCTTGTCGCTAGCGTCACCTATTTGAGCTGTAAAATCCCCAATAATTAAAACTATTTTGTGTCCTAATTTTTGAAACTCACGAAGTTTTCGTATTGGTATCGCGCGGCCCAAATGTATCTTTGGCCCTGTTGGGTCTATTCCAAACTTTATACGCAACTCACGACCGCTTTGTAAATCTTTTTCAAAATCTTCTTTTACAAATATCTCTTCCACACCTCTTGACAAGAGTTGTTTAATCTTGGCTTCATCTGTGATAGTATTAGGCATAACAACACTATATCATATCTATGAACACCCATAAACACCACACAAAGAGAAACAGATTTGTCTCACACCTAGTAAAAGAGTCTGTTTACGCTCTTTTTGGGTTAGCTCTTATCGCTTCGGCATTTTTTGTGGTCTGGATTGCCACCATAAAACTGCCAGACTTTAGTGATTTTGAAAATAGAAAAATAGCAAACAGCACAAAAATATATGACCGTACAGGAAAGATTGTTTTGTATAATATACACGAGAACATAAAACGTAGTGTTGTTCCTTCCGAACAGATCAGCGACAATATAAAAAGGGCTGCCGTAGCAATAGAGGATTCACATTTTTATGAACATTACGGCATTAGACTCCAATCCATAATACGCGCAGTGTTAGCCAACATAGCCAGCGGTGAAAAATCTCAAGGAGGATCAACAATAACCCAGCAGGTTGTAAAAAACGCTTTATTAACAAGAGAGAAGAGTATACCTAGAAAAATAAAAGAGTGGGTTTTGGCAATAAAACTGGATGCCCAGTTGGACAAAGACACAATATTAACAATGTATTTGAATGAGTCGCCGTATGGTGGTTCTATTTATGGGGTTGAAGAGGCTTCTCAGTCTTATTTTGGTAAATCAGCAAAAGATGTGAGTTTGGTAGAGGCGGCATATCTCGCTGCAATGCCTCAGGCACCATCATACTACTCACCTTATGGTAAACATTTGGATGAGCTGGAGAAAAGAAAAAACTTAGTGCTTTCTCGTATGTTTGAATTAAACATGATAGACGACACACAGTACGCCGAAGCAAAAAACACAAGAATAACATTCCAGCCTCAAGAAAACAGCAATGGTAAGGCTTTTCATTTTGTATTTATGGTGCGTGAGTACTTGGAAAACAAATACGGTGAAGACGTTGTTGAGAATGGGGGGTTAAAAATAATTAGCACTCTCGATTGGAATTTACAAAAAAATGCAGAGGAAATAGTAAAGCAGGGGGCGTTAGATAATGAAAAAAAATATAAGGCGGAAAATGCTGCGTTGGTAGCGATAGATGTAAAAACAGGTCAAATACTGAGTCTTGTAGGTTCTCGTGACTATTTCGACAAAGACATAGATGGTCAGTACAATATTGCGACAGCGCTTCGTCAGCCAGGGTCAGCATTTAAACCAATTGTTTACCTGCTCGCATTTATGAAAGGGCTCACACCTGACACTGTATTGTTCGACCTGCCAACACAATTCAGCACTTATTGTGACGCATACGGCAACCCGCTGTCTGGGGGAGATAAAAAGAAATGTTATATGCCTGTCAACTATGACGGGGAGTACCGTGGCCCAATATCTCTACGTTCAGCCCTACAACAATCCCTCAACATTCCTGCAGTTAAAACTCTGTATATAGTTGGTGTGCAGAATGCTATTAACTTTGCAAAAAGTTTGGGCATAACAACTCTGGGTGACAGTTCTCGTTTTGGTTTGTCTTTAGTTTTGGGTGGTGGTGAGGTGACGCTACTCGAATTAACAAATACATATGCTGTGTTTGCAAATAATGGTGTTTATAACCCTCCAGCAATGATATTGGAGGTGAAAGACTTGGGTGGTAATGTTTTAGAAAAATATACACCTCAAGAAAAAGATGTGGTGCCGAAAGAATACACAGATATTTTGAGTGATGTTTTGACCGACAATAACGCTCGTATCCCTTCTTTTGGGGCGAATAGCGCGTTGTACTTCTCGGATAGGCCTGTGGCGGCTAAAACAGGTACCACAAACGACTATAAAGACGTTTGGGTTGTAGGGTACACCCCTGACCTGGCTGTGGGCATGTGGGCTGGTAATAATGACAACACACCTATAGACAAAAAAGTTGCTGGTATGGTTGTGGCCCCTATTTGGAAAAAATTTATGAGCGTAGCCCTTAATAACACTCCTGTTTCTTATTTTGATAAACCAACACCAACACCCTCTGACGCTTTGCCTATTATTAGGGGTGTATGGTGTGGTGCTGGACAACCGGTACACACAATACTTGGAGACATCGGTTCAAATGGTGGGGTGCAGAGCTATAACGACTCACAGTACAATCTCTGGAATACCCCTATACAGGTTTGGGCTCAGAACAAATCCTGTCCTTTTGGGGGAGATCTTGTTCCTGTTGTAGATACACCGACAACAACTGAACCTGTTATAGGTTTTTAGATTTTAGGTTTTTAGATTTTAAAAAGTTTAAAATGTCTTGTTTTTTGTTGTGTATTCTTAGTTTAAAAGAAGAAGGAATAATAAAATCAACAGTGTCTCCGTTTATATTAAAACCAACAACATTGAGACCTAAACTTTCTAAAAAATCTTTTATTTCTTTTTTATTATCCTTGTGCGTCTTTATTAAATTTAAATACTTTTCAAACATTATCTATTTATAGGCATTAAAAGATATATAAAAGTGTTGTCTTCTTCATTTTGAATAAACAAAGGCCTGTTAATTGTTGTGTATTTTAATAGTATGTTTTCTGAATTTATTTTTGAAAGACCTTCTAGGAAATAATTACTGTTATAAAAAACCTTCACACCTTCATTATATTCTGATTTTACAGGTATTTCTTTTGTCATCTGACCTACACCTTTTTCTTCGGAAGATATAGATATGGTTTGGTTTTCTGGGTTATATTCCATAGAACATATTGGAGTTTGGTTGTTGATAATAGAAGACAATTCTAAAGCATTTTGTAACACCTCCTTTCTGACAGAGAAAGAAAATAAAAACTCTTTTGGAAAAAGTTGTTTGTAGTCTGGGAACGACCCGTCTGTTAGCCTGGTAGATATAAAACTATTTTTTGTTTCAAATATTATCTGATCTGCATTTTTAATTATATCCAAATTACTCTCTTTCTCTTGATCTAAAATGGAAAGTATTTGTCCTATGTTTTTCTGGGGTATTAATATATTTAGTTGATTGTCTCCTTCAAAAAATATATGCTTTTCTGCTAGTCTGTATGAGTCTGTTGCGGCGCTGTATAGTTGTCCGTCTTTTATATAAATATAAACACTAGCTATTTCTGGTTTTATTTCTGTTGTTGCCGCACAAAAAGCGACACTTCTAACAACCTCAACAAAAACTTCTTTTTGAATAGATAATATTTTTTCTCCGCCATTTTGAATCTTTGGAAACATAGACTCATTATAAAGATCTATATCTGTGTGATTTTTATTATTTTGTATACGTAGAACATTTTCTACTTTTTCAAAAGTTATAACATCAGAACTTTTTGCTATATTTGATAACACTTTTGATAATAATGAAGCATTTACAAGACATGAACCGTTTATTTCTCCTTTTATTGGTATGTTTTGTTCTGCTACTATTTCTGTATTAGCTGAGCGTAAGGTTAAGTTGTGGTCTTCGTTCTCTATATAAACACATTCAAATATAGGGTCTAGTCCTGTCTTTTGTGACACCCTAGCTAATGTTTGTATCTTTTCTTTTATTTCTGATGCCTGACATGTGAATTTCATATCTATATTATAGATGTTTATTATTAAAAAAGAAAACCCTATCTAAATATATATCTGTGTTTTAGGTGTATAACTAAAAAACCTAACAACAAAAGACTTTTTTAAATTATCAGTAAAACTAAAACATTAAAAAACAAGTAAAACAAAAGTTAATAAAAACACAAAATATAAACTTGTAAAGTTTTAACTTTTTATAAACAGTTTATACACAGATTTTATTAAACAATAATAGAACGTATATCGTCAATCTCTTTTACCAAATGAGGGTCTTTTGCAAGCTCTTTTTTTATCTTCTCATAAGAATGAATAACTGTAGTGTGATCTCTACCCCCAAGCTTATCCCCAATAACAGGATAAGATATATCATACTCCTCACGGAGGATATACATTATTATCTGTCTCGGTTTGATAATATCTTTTCTTCTAGTTTTGTTATAAATCAAAGCATCGTTAACATGATAATAATCAGCAACAGTTTTAACTATCTCAGGAATAGATACTGATTTCTTTGCTTTTATGTTGTTTTTAAGATAACTTTTAACATCAGAAAGAGATAACACTATCTTTTTAATCTCAGATTGAGTTATTAAGTTGGTTAAAATACCCTCAAGTTCTCGTATATTACCATGCACCGTCTCAGCTATATACTCCAGAACCTCATCGGACAACTTATCTCCGTGATCTTTTGTTTTTTTGCGCAGTATCGCAAGACGAGACTCAAAAGTTGGAGATTCAACATCAACCACCATACCCTGATTGAACCTAGATTGAAGCCTCTCCTCTAACCCTATTATAAAATTCGGGTGAACATCAGAAGAAAAGATAATTTGTCTATTTGTTTCATACATTATATTAAAAAGATGGAACAACTCATCTTGAGTCTTGTCTTTACCTGTTATGAATTGTATATCATCCATTATAAAAACATCAAATTTCCTATATTTTTCTTTAAAATGAGGGACGCGGCTTTGTTGTATTGCATTTACCATTTCCATATAAAATCTTTCAAGAGATATATAAAAAACTTTTTTCTCAGGGTATTTCTTTTTTATCGCGTTTCCAACAGCTTGCAACAAATGAGTCTTTCCGAGGCCTGTATTCCCATAAACAAAGAAAGGGTTATAAGAAAGCCCTGGGTTTTGTATTATCGCTTGAGCAGAAACATGAGCAACTTCGTTAAATGGTCCGACAATATAACTATCAAATGTGTATTTTGGATTTAAACCATCCTCTCTGTTGATGTATAGGTTGTCTAGAGGTAGAGCTCCGTTACTTGTTTGTATTAATTGTGTCTTTTTTGGTGGTGTATCAAATCTAACAACAGAAAAAGATAGTGATCTTACTCCTTCATGAACAGAACGGAGTATTCTTAGTAAATCTTTTTGATATTTCTGCTCCAACCAGTCTTTTATAAACTGATTTGGCACCCCCACAGTCACATCCCCATCTTTATAATCAACCATTCTGGAGTTTTTAAACCAAGTATTAAAATTAACCCTAGAGACTTCTAACCCTATTTGAGACAAAACGGTATTCCAAAGCTGTTCGTAGTCCATATGTTGAAATAGAGTATACGCTTTATTTAGAAATATGTGTACCTTGTCAAAGGCTTAAAATTATTATAGAATAGCCTCATGTCAGTTACATATCAACCAAAAAACAAAAAGAGATACACAACACACGGATTCCTGGTTAGAATGGCCTCAGCAACAGGTAAAAAGGTGGTTGCAGCAAGAAGACAAAAAGGACGCAAGAAACTATCTGCTGATTAATATTCATGCTTGATATTTTTAATATAAAAAACACAAAAGAGGCAAAAAAGCCCTTAACTGTAGTTATTTCAAAGAAATATATTAAAAAAGCCACAAAACGCAACCTTTTAAAACGTAGAGCGTGTTATGCTTATTCTGAGTTGGTAAAAGAAAACACAAACAAAACAAGCAAAAACACAACCCTATATATAAAAAAACCCCTGGAAACAATACCAAGCTATAAAACAATCAAAGAAAACCTATGTGGAATACTATAATCATAACTCCCTTATCTACCCTGCTACATTTTTTCTTTATTAGCACAGGGGATATTGGTTTAGCTATTGTTGCCTTTACTGTTTTTGTTAAGGTTTTACTATTTCCCCTAAACATCTCAGCTGCAAAGACCTCAAAAGGAATGAAGTTGGTACAAGGACAGGTGGATAAATTAAGAGAAAAACATAAAGGGGCGCCACAAATCCTAGGGGCAGAGTTATCAAAACTGTACAAAGAGAACAATATTAAGCCTTTTGCTGGAGTGTTGGGGCTTTTCATACAACTCCCTATATTTATCGGTCTATACCAGATACTTGTAAAAGAATTAAAAATAATAACAGACACAGTAACAATGTTTGGTTTAGAGATAGCAAAACCAAGCGTTTTTCTAGCGTTATTAGCCTTTGCGAGCATGTATGTTCTGATGCATTTCAGCACAAAAGACATGGCCCCTGCCCAGGATGCAAAAGATGGATTCCAAAAAGACTTTGCAAAAATGATGTCAATACAAATGAAGTATTTTATGCCGGTTTTGATACTTATGACATCTATTTTCCTACCCGCTGGACTCGTCCTATATATTATAACTTCAAATGTTTTTGGTATATTCCAAACCTTGGCTATAAAAAAGATAATAGATAAACACTTTGCAAAGTAATTCCTAGTGGTCGTGATCCCCTGTTGCTTCTACAAACTGAGCCATGTTTACAACAAACAAATCAGAAGTATTTTTGTCTATCAAGTATGCATCACCACTGGTTGCATTGTACCCAGTCTTTAATGTGTCTATGTTTTGCGACAACAGACCCACACCAACATACTCTGCATCTGTGAACGAGTAAGCAAAAGCCTGATCAACAGAAGAGATTAACCCCTTTCTCCAGTTTGTAAAATTAAAATTTTCTAAATCTATACCAAAACAAAAATTAAAATCTGTGTCATAGGTGAAACATTTTTCCTTTGAATAATTCCTCTGAAACGGAGATATGTTTTGTGTTGCCAAGTCGCCAACAAAATAAAAATCTTTATTTTTAAAAGAATAAACAAACAATTTTTCTGATCTGCCGTTTGGTTTCTCTGTTATATAAACATACCCTTCGTCTGATTTTAATATTGTCACATCGCGCAAAGAGAGACCTCCGAGTATTGATGTTTTGCCAGCCTTGTTTTGTACAAGAACAAAACCGTTGGTGTTGGCAGACAAGTAAACATAATCATTCCCCCCACCAATAAAATCAAAATCAAAAGCTGTCTGATCTATGAATGTAAATCTAGAGTCACCCCAAATATACAAACCATCTGGGCATGATATCAAAGCCTTTTTACCAGTAGATGATATTTTTGCGTCAAAACATCCACCTGAAATAGTGTCCACCACAGATGATGATGTGTATGGATAAGCCGACACCCTAATCTCCCCCGTTTTTTTGTCTATAAATATAACACTGGCATCATCAAGTGTTGAGGCGCCTAGTGTCTCACCCTCCCAGACCTTAAAAACGTTGCTAGCGGTAAGGTTGGTAGTGTTTATTTCTGTGTTGTTGGATGTTTCTTCCCCCACCCCACCGAAAATATTTGCAAAGCTAAAATCTGGGAAAACTGGATTGTTTTGCGTTGTGTTGTTTGTGTTATTTGTTGCCGGAGCGGAGCCTTTTGAAAGCAGTACATAAGCAAAAACAGACAGCAGAATCACCGCCACCACACTTATTATAATTATTTTCTTTGTATTATTATTATTTTCTTGCATATATTTATCTTCCACTCGGTGACCAATGTATGGGATCTTTTGGCAGTGCGCTGTTAAAACCATATTTACCACCATTGTTAAGCATCCAAGTTCTTATTGGGTGGTTGCAAACACTGTTACCGTTTGAACACCCAGGTATTGCTATGTCTATAGCATAACCAGTAGAGTGATTCGACCCACTACCACCAAGAGAGCACGGCACTGCAACACTTTTGTTATTAGGGCAGCTAGCTTTGCCGTTTACGAGTTTACATCCATATTGATTCCATAGTGCTGTCTGGGCAGACGGGCTGCGATATGCAGAAGTTAGGGTTAATGTTATGCCGGCCTTCTGTGCCTCAGCATACATAAGATTAAAGTTTGCAGCAGCATCTTTTTTAAGTTGTCTGCCCTGAACAGAAGCCAGCTCAGAAGAAGGTATTTCATTACATTGTTCCCCGGCGGTGTTTGGTGGTGTTGTGGGATCAGTAGGAGACTCATCGTCCCCCGTGTCAGAGGGTGTGCCTGTAACCACATTTACCACACCTAGAGTTAGGTTATTTTTTAATATATTTGGATTGATTGAGTTTAGTATTACCCACACACTAAAAACAAACACTAACCCGGTGATCACGCGGACAATTATCTCTTTACCTTGTTTTTGTTTGTTGGCTATGTCTGTGGTGAGATACACCATACCACCGTATATGAGGTAAAAAACCGCTGTGATAGCTATTAAAATCAACACAAAGCTGTAAGTACTATTTAGATAGTTAGACAGCCCATCAGGGCCAATAATTACAGACTGTGTACCAGCTTTCCCTGTTATGGGTTCTAATAGTATGTATTTTACTGGCTCACCTTGCATAAAAACAGTGTATCATGAAAAATTTTAGAAACTGAGACGTATTCTACTGCTCGCTGTTTGGAATATTCTATTCACATGCTCTATTTTTGAGGTTATTGTAACGTTGCCAGAGGTGCCCTCGGGTAATTTGAAAAACCTAACACTATTTGAGTTATCTGTTTGGGCTAGGTCATTTACTTCCCATATATATACTAGGTTTTTGTTTTTGGTGTAGTCTGTAGAAAAGAAAAAAGGCTCGGATATTATAGAAAAAGCTTTTGAGGATATGTTTTTTTGTCCTACTATTGCTGCGCGTGACACTGCCTCACCAGACTCATCACCGAGAAACATGATTATCTCTGGATTAAAAGTCCTTATTGTTGTATTTTCTATTACCTCTTCACTGTTTTCAATGGGAGATACAGATACAGACACAGGGACATTGTCACCATATTCGTCCAGCATGCGATATGTTAATGTGTCCCTACCAACACCAGATTGCTCTAAGATCGGCTCATCACGCACAGACCAGCTGTACACCATTTCTGACGGCTTCAGTCTTTTGTTGCCAGAGTATATCTCCGTGTAGGCGTATATCTTGGCGTAACCACCCCTTGCCACCTCCGCCTTACCGGCATACCAATAAGGAACATAGCTGTCAGCCGCCTCAGTTATAAGTATCAATCTTTTCGGACTAATGGTTTTTTTTGCGTAAAAAGTTTCGCCGCTAACGGACTTTATATTTACTTCTATTAATATAACTTGGTTGCCATATGGCATACTTGTTTTGATTTCTTTTTGGCCAAAAGCTCTACCGACACCGTTACCATTTATACTCCAAGATATGTCTGATTTTCCAAGATCTACTGACAAGCTATTGGCTTTTATTATAAAGACTTCACCCGGTTTTGGTGTGTCTGGTATAGTGCTTATTGTTATCGGTGTCGGTAGCAAGTTTTGGGCTAACGATATCTGCATGCCGAAAGTGAGTGAAATTATAAATATAAAATATCTCATACTATAAATTATTAATACCTTGTTTTAATTCTCGCACACGGAGTATCTCTGAAGGGTCACTGGTTACTATCTGCTCCTCGGTATGGCTGGCAATTATCTTTACAGCAACATGTTTCAGGCCTGCAAAGAATATGCCCTCACCTACATTACTTTCAAGCAAGAGGAATTTCTCTTCATCTGTCAGATTAAAAGTTTTCTGCACCAGATCTATAGACGTTGGAGACTGTTTCAATAGCAGCTGAAGTGAAGAGTTGGTGATAATTGGAATACCATATTCACTTTTCAAAAAGTCATTAACATCCTGGGTTATGGTTGCGAGACCTAAATAGTATTTACGACCACGTTTTGCGAGGCCATATAGGAAGCTGGCGGTGTCCTCTGTTTTCATCATGATCCACGCCTCGTCCACAACTAACAACCTCTTGCGCAATTCTTTTCTGACACTATTCCATATATAGTGAGTAATAAGGAACATGGCCACAGGTTTGAGCTCGTCCTCCATATCTCGTATTGAAAACGAAACACATTTTTGATCTATGTTTACATTTGTTGGGTTATTGAGGAACCCAGCCCAAGACCCCTTTGTATATTTTTGTAGTCTCTCTTGTAAACTCTCGCTACCCTCTAGACCACCCAACACCATTTCAAAATCAGACAATAGAGGTGGGTCTATTTTTGTAAAATCACTATCTGGCGTAATGTCTTTTAATGCGTATGTCTCAGTGATGGCCCTGTCAATGATGGCGTCCTCCTCTGGCGTGAGACCTCCTAACATTACACGAAACAATCCAACCAGAGTCACTATGTTGCTGCGTAGCACCTCACTCATACTCTCGTCCTCACTCGGAGCAGATAGATCAAATGGATTGATGTGGTTATCACTACTGAGTGATATATTAAAATATCTACCACCTACTGCGTCAGTCAATGTCTCATATTCGCGCTCAGGGTCAATAATAATGACCTGGGTGTCAAACATGAGAGTGCGGAGAATTTCCAATTTTGTTGTAAAGGATTTGCCGGCACCAGACTTTGCAAAGATTATGGAGTTATAGTTTTCCATTGAGAACCTATCAAACAGCAACAACGACCCATTGTGTCTGTTTATTCCATACAATATCCCCCTATCGCTAGTCAAATCAAAAGACACAAATGGGAATATTGATGATAACGGTGAAGTGTTGAGTTTTGTTAGTTGTTTTAACTCATCCTTTCCTAACGGTATAGTTGTGACTATTCCTTGATCTTGTTGGAAATACGCCGGACGAATATTGATTAATTTGCTCTCCAGTATACCCTTGATCTCCTTTTCTACACGATCGAGATCCTTGTCATCTCTGGCATAGACTGTGATATATACCCCAACCTCAAACATCTTTTCCTGGGCCTGCATCAGGTCATCACGAAGACTCTCGAGGTCCTCATATGCTGTCTCTAGCATCGGGTCGCGCACCATACCCTTCTCCTCCTTTATCATTATTTGGCTTTGTACTTCGGCTACTTTGCGTTGGAACTTTTTCATCACATCAGCCGTATCAACAGGGCTGATGTGTATACCAACGTCAAACACTTTATCTAGATTGATTAATGGAGACAACCAGTTATCGTTCAGATATCTGGGGTAAGACATTACAAAATACACACGCCCATGCACATCACCAAGGAGGAACTCCTTTGACTCCACCCTTAAAGCAGACGGTGCAATGATGTCTTGGAGGCTTGGTCCTGTGGGTATTGCTGCTGTAGTCGTTGCCACAGCCTCCTCTTTTTTACCTAGTATAAAATCTAATATTCCCATATTTTTAATTAATTACGGCCTTATATTCAGCGTTAGGGTTGAATATATTATAAAATAACTCGACCACCTCTTCGCTCTGGAGTCTCTCTACACGCAGTCCACAACGTGTGAGCCCAGATGACACAACCAAAATGCGCTGTTCCATTTGTCTGGCTATTTCTTGAAAAGCCACCTCGGTTTTTGCTTCTGTGTTTTTGTCTCCACCAAATGACAATGTTGGTATGTTGCTGTTACCACCGAGAACGGCAGGAGAATATGGTATAACTACAAAAAATTGTTTTGACATTATGTTGGTCTCCTCAGAAAAAGTCTTTATATAGTTGATGTATTCTGCTATTTGTAGTTTGATCAGCTCGCCTTCTGCGACGGCGAGCCTCTCCTCTAGTAGTTTTATATATGGAGCTATGTCCATACGGCGACTCTTTACAAATATTTGCACTGAAAATTCCAAAGAGTTAAGAAAGTTTTGGAATTGTGACAATATGGCAGTCTGTTCATCTTCACCCTTTAGAGACAGATTGAGTGAGTTGGTCATAAGTACCGCCCTATACTCGCCACTTTGCAGCTCGATTAGTCCATCGCGTACATTTTTGATTGGTACAAAAGATTGTGAAGCATTCCCCTTCATATACTAGACAGTATACATGATATCAACGGCTACTCCTCATCCCTTTCCACGACTTTAGTGTCGAGGCTTAGTGATTTTTCTTTTAATGAGTTTGTTTCTGGTGTTATGGTTTGCATCGACCCCTCCTTTTTCTGCCAAGTATATATGTTACTTTTTGAAAAGTAGTTGATGGCGTGCTCCATAACATCTACAAAGGGCTGGTTATTGATTCTTACAAAGGCTAAAGCTAAAAACAGCCCAGAAAATGGTGCGGCTACAATGAGAGCCAAGATGTTGTTTGATATAAAACGCATAGACAGATAGGCTATACCGGCCGCACCCAGACAATATGCGAATTGTCTCCAAGTAAGAGGTCCAAGTATTTTGTCTTCTATATCTATGAATTGTGGTACACGAAATTGCATCTAAACAGTATACCAAATATTATAAAGTCTTTACTTTTTTATCCTCGTCACCTATTTTTTCTCTATAAAAATCAAGAGGCTTTGTTGGTTCTACTATCTCTGGGGCTGTAATTTGTTCCGGTTTAATCTCTAAAATGGGATCTAGTTCTGGTTTTGTCTCCACAGATTCAGCTTTCTTATTAACATCCAACTCTTTGTACAAGATGTCATGAAGGTTACCAGCTGCTGTAGGTATTTCAGCTTCAGATTTTTCTGTTTCAGTGTCAGTTTTTATTTCAACTTTTTTAACCGAATCATTTGCTGTTGGAACTTTTGATAATATGTACGCCTCTACGTCTTTTACAGCCTGACGTACAGTGGCCTCGTTGGCAACTTGTCCATTTTGACCCAATTCACCACGCAAAGCCTCCTCGATAGATGGATAGTCGCTGATGCCGAGCAGGAACATTGTGATCTCTAGCTCTAGTGAGACAGCTTGGCCAGCGTCTAACTTATTAACTCTTTCTATCAGGCTTAAGGTGTCTTTAAAATATTGATCATTTAAAAATGTTTGCAGTTCTGGTCCTGCTTTTAATATTTCCTCGTCTAATGCTTGTCGTAGTTCTGGTTTCATATTATTTTTTACTTCTAAGAGATCCAGCCTTAGAAAGGTTTGCTGTTATTTTTTTAGTATCTTCTGTGTTTAATGTTTCTTTTAGTGTTGGAGCGGCTTGTTCGGCTGATGTTTGTGTTCCGTTTTTATCAAACTCTGTTGTAAATGGTTTTATATTTGTAACAAGATTTTTAACAGTTGCTATATCTTTTTTATCCTGCTCTATCATTTCGCTCACAAGTCCTCCTGCTTTGTATGCCAGCGTTGTTTTTGTAAACTCATTTTCCAAGCCTGACAACTCAGCCTTCCACCCCACATAATCTGTCATTTCTTCTTTTTGTTTATTGAGCTTCTCTGATACTTCTGTTAACTTTTTAGGTAGCTCAGCTTTTAAATTATCAATAAATACTTGAGTTTTCTTCATCTCCTCCTCCGTTGCCCCACCCCTCTTTTGATTTTCTTTGTATATCTCTCTTGTTTTTATAAGACTTTCAGTTTCAGTTTTTATTTGGTCCTGTTCTGATTTTATTTGCGCGTCAGTTGCTGTGT
Organism: uncultured Candidatus Saccharibacteria bacterium; assembly: GCA_964420875.1. Lineage (GTDB taxonomy): Bacteria > Patescibacteriota > Minisyncoccia > Phycocordibacterales > UBA5272 > JAUPVO01. Next base: position 25,724 of record CAYQUK010000002.1, on the reverse strand, counting down.
CGCGAGCTGCTATCTGTTCGTGTAATTTATTGGCGATGGTTTTATCTTTTTCCAAGACGCGAGGCCCGTCAGTCTTTACAGTCGGTTTAGAATTTATATTTTTTATTTCTTCATCATGTACAGCAGAGTCGTACTTTTTTTTCTGCACCAACTGGTCTTTTATGTAGTTAATTTCTTTTTCAGATTTTGCTTGACCCAATTTATCTTTCCACCCCAGATCACGTGAAGCTTGGCCATATTCACGCAAGACTGTTTCGCGCTTACCGTCTATTTTCTCCTCTGCTGCCTTGCGTATACCAAACGCAGATTTACCAAAGACTTCCGTTTTCTCCAGCCTCTCCCCACCTTTTAGCAACATTCCACCAGCAAACTTTCTCATCTTTCCAGCTCCTTCTTTTTCTACCCATTTTTTACCAACACTACCCGCAGCCGCAGCCGCTCGCGCAGCTCCAGCACGAGCCACAAATCCAACACCTCCTGTTGCCGCAGCTGTCGCTAGACCACCCACTGCCCCACCCAAAACATTTACCGCAAACTGCCCCACCGCCCCACTCGCTTGTTCACCATATTTTGCCATTAGGTGTAGTGATAAACCACCAAAAACCAAAAGAGATGTTTGAGCTAATACTTCAGCCCATGTTCCACTTTGGGTATTTGCTAATCCTAGCATCTTATAAGATGCTCCAAGTATTTGTAAGCTGAGCCATATAAATATCATCATCAACGGAGCCACTATTAGATTTCCAAAGAAAAGCTCTCTCCATTTATCATGGACTTTTGTTAGTTGAGGAACCAGACCACCTATGAACATAAGAGGAGAAAAGACCACTGCTCCGATCAATATAAAAGTTCTCACTATTATAAATATGGCAGCCTTTAAAAACATCCAACCAGCAAAAATAAAGAATATGATAGATATAATCACGACAGTTAGTGAGTTAATATTTTTAAACGCTGATGATGGATTAACTTTTGTTGTATCTACTACCATCCCTTGTATACCCATGTTCTGCATATATGCAGAGCTGATACCATAGTCAGATATTATGGTGCCATTTGAACTTGCGCCTAAGCTGTTCCCTGCAAACTGATACCTCGCAGCCGCTCCGTATATTTGTAGAGACACAACATTCGCCATATCTATTGCAAATTTTGAGATTGCAAATGAGAAGTTGGTCAGCAGGGCAAAAAGTATTAGTTTTGCGATGGCTTTTCTAAAATCCTCCTGATTCTGTCCTATTATTCGTAGGAATCCAGCGTACACAGCCCCAAAAAACGCAGCAATGTTTGCCATATCTCTTACAACAGACCAGGCGCTATATATGTATTGTTGATTACCTCCGGGCCCTGATGCATCTAAAAAGAATGTAGATATTTTTAATATGAACTTATCAACTGAAAAGTCGAACAATACTGCACAAACATACATGAGTCCGGCAAATACTGAAGATATGGCAATTAAAAGAAAATCAACAAAAACGCACACCCCCTTTGTTATACTTAAAAAATCCAACACCCCAGAAGTGTATGCACTTTGTGGGCAAACCTTTATTGTTCCATTTTCTGCTGCCTTCTGTGCTGCGATAGCTGCTGCGTTTGCTGCATCCTGTCTTTCTTTTGCTGTGTTCCACAGGTTGCCCTTGTTATCAACGCACGGGTATATAACAGCACTTACTAAGTCACAGCTAGGCACAGGGTCATTTTCAGCTTTAGTTATAAAAATAAAAGCAGAAAAAGAAACAAATACAATCGATATAGCAAGTATGTAGCGCAGCGATTTCACGTTATAAAGTGTAACACAAAGAGTTGCCCTACTCTACTGTTTAATACATATAAAACCTAAGAATTTTAATTACCACCACCTGTTTCCTGAGTTGCGTTCTGACACTCGGTTAACATTGAGTCAAATGTTGTGCTGAGTTGGTCCAATTGTGCATAAAGCGTCTCGTTATCTAGCTTTCTCTTGTCGGCTACTGCTGAGGTTAGGTATGAGTTGCTAGAGAGCTCGGCGTTATAGGCGTTGAATATGTTGGTTATTGCGTCAGCATCACGAGATCTGGTTACTGTTTCTATGGCTGCAACCAAGTCATCTGATTTTCCTTTATAGACAGATAATTCATTTGCAAGAGATAAAGTCTTTGCGGCGATGTTTTGTTTTTGAGAATCTATTGTATCGCGTACAACGGTCGGCATAGTTAGCCATGCTTTTCCAGAATAACACAATTCTATTTGTGCCAATTTGTCTGCTAGCGCCTGATATCTATTGAGCTCATCTACAACAACAGTAATATTTGTATTGTGCTCTTTTAGAGTGTTGTTCATCATTTGAAGCATTGTAGCTGTCAGGTTGCGATGATCTGCATCTGTTATTGTCACCGATGTACTAGCTACACGAGGGTCACCAGGCTTACCTGTTGCCGCCACACTGTCACGAAGATTCCCAGCCCCATCAGATCCACCACGTAAAGCATTTGATAATCCGTTGATACCGTCCGCCACCACCTCATTAAGTTTTCGCAGACCCACTGATTGTAATTTTGTTAATAATGCACTGACTATAATCTCACTGATTTCATCTGACTGTTGTAGTTGTTTTAACGGGTCACCGAGCACCTCATTTGTTAAGTTCCTAATCTGGTCTCCGGGTGTTAATGTCTCATACTCGGTACATATTTGACTAGACTCTGGTAGTGGATTGCCCTCATCGTCGTTTGTTATTTTTAATGCCCCCTTCTTACACACTTTTTGACTAAAGAATCCTCCCCCACGATTGAGCTCATTATTTGTTTTGGTTGTTGCGGCAGCCTGGTTTTGTTGTAGTTGTAATTGAGCCACAGTTAGGCGTCCTGTCTCGGTGTTTTGATATGGCTTTTGTGTCATAGAGAGGAACGCATCCCAGCCACCACAAGAAAAGTCCTTTGCAAAGCAGTTCTGCAATGCGTCATATTGTTGCTGTTTGCTGCTCGTGCTGTTGCCGGCTATACAGTATCTCCTTTTAAATTCAGCCGCACCAGTCGGATTCTCAGCTGTCATCTTTGCCAATTTGTCTGCAGCACAAATGTTGTTTTGTATTTTTACATTTACTGTTGGAACTAGGAACTCAGCGAGAGACTTTTTGGCGTATCCTTCGGCATTACCACTCACCAACGCCTTTAAAACCTCGTCATTCCCCACAATGTTGCCTATTATGTCACGTTTGATGATTGTTAGCTCTTGAGTTGCTAGGTTGGTAAAGAATCTATCCGGGTTCTCGAGGAATTGAGGTTTGCCCGTTCCACCATCTGTCGCCCATTTGACTATCTCCTGTTTTAGTTGCGTCTTTACTCTCTCTTTTATTGCATACGCTAGTGGGTCAAGAGCGTACTCTTTTATATTTGCAGCACTAAATAGGTTGTTTGCTGCTATCTCCAATCCCTTCATAAAAGTTTGTATGCCAAGATTTGCCCCATCTATCACAGGCAAAACAGCAAAAGAAGTATTTACTGAAAGGGTTGTAGCTAAAAAGAGACTTATAATTATTTTTTTCATATTTTTTTATTAAAAATTCTGCCATAATCGTTGGCACCAAATACCACATTGTTGCTATCAAAGAAATCTGAAAAGCTTGTTAACAGCTCTGTCTCAGCCGTAACCATGTCTTTGTAAACAGTCACAGCTACTAATGCTTTTGTAGGATCTGTGTCTATGTTCCACATTGCTGACAACACGTCATTATAAAAATAGCATCTCTCTAGTAGTGTGCGATGTAGTGTCGCTATAGATTTTGGCGCTGGATAGGTCTTCATGTTATCACAAACGAGATTTACCTCAGATTGGTAACTCCTTATTGCTTTCAGGTCTGCAACACTGTTGCTGTTCATATATTTTGTAACATCTTTTATTTCTTTTTGTTCGTTACCAAAAAAAGCCCCAAAGATAACTGCCGCGTTGTTGCCGTACTCTTTTAGATTTGCCCTAGAGTTATCAGGAGATATTTGTATTTGCCCCACATCTTTTATTGATATTTGTTGTGCTGCACCGTCTGTCATGGCTGCAACATAAACATCAGGATCAACATTTGGGTTCTGACTAGCTAAGGCATTCAGTACGACTATGTCACGAGCCATACCTACAGTCAGATTGTCTGTACTAGAGTTGTCTGTGCTGCTCGCATTTGCACCAAATACTAATTCACGCCAAGCTGGTTGCCCATTACCATCAATATCTTTGTCCAAGTCTAATATTTGCCCATAGTTTTCTATAAAAGCATTTTGTGTGTCACCCCCAGGTATTTTTGGTATATCTTTTCTGTTGGGATATAGGCCATAAACAGCAAAAGAAACAAGACATACAAGAATAGCCAGTATCAAAAAGGCCTTTTCTCTGGACATTGTTGTCTCCTCTGTGTTTTTGTCTATCACAACTAAATTGTATCACGTGTCAGCCTTACCCAATCCTCAAAATGCACATCCTCCGCCCTAACTTTTTCATCTACATGTTTAATCCACTCAGTATTTTTGCTTGTTTTCTCATTAAATGTTTTCAAATTATGCATCAAAGTCTTTCTTTTATGTGCAAAGCCGGCGTGAATTAGTTCAAAAAAATAATCTCTCTCTTTTTGATTCTTAAAAACATTGTTCTCGTACTTTTTTATGTATATTATTGCGCTGTCTACATTTGGCATAGGTGCAAATGATCCCCTAGGTACAGTTTTAATGTATTTTGCTACACCATAGCTCTGTATTGATAGTGACAACAGTGACTCCTTGCCATCACGAGCGCAGGCCCTCTCAGCCACCTCCTTTTGAACTAGTAGTGTGAGAGATGTTGCCACGTTGTCATCTATTAATTTCCTCATTATGAGGCCTGTTATATAGTATGGGATATTGGCTATTACTTTATAGCCCTGCCCCTCCTTTCTGAATTGCTCAAAATCAACATCTGTCACATCGGCATGAAGAAGCTGAAATCTTTTTTCATCTATCTCTTTTGCAAAGTTGGTCTCAAGTATTTCTATCAATCGGTCGTCCTTTTCTATTGCTGTCAGCTTTGCCCCGGCTGCTAATATTTTCTCAGTCAGCACACCCTCACCCGGACCTATCTCTATCACCACCTCCCCGACTTTTATCTCTGAGCAATTAACAATAGCCTCAAGTGCGGCGCTGGAGCGGAGAAAGTTTTGTCCTAGTGATTTCTTTGTTTTAAACACAATATGTTCTAAATATAGAACACTTTACCATTATTTTGTTTGTAATACACGTCGTGGTAGTCGGTAACATTTGGATCGATGTCAGAGAGGAATTGGCTCGGTGGTGCGATATTGCGTTGTCCGAAAATGGTACGCATCTCAGAGTATGATAGATATAGGTTTTTCCTGGCGCGAGTTACGGCTACGTAAAACAGTCTTCGCTCCTCTTCACCCTCCTCCTTTGTTTTATTTTTGCCAGAAAAGTTTTTAGATGGGAATAGGTCCTCCTCCAGTCCAACGATGAATACATGGTCGAACTCCAAACCTTTTGATGAGTGCACAGTCATCAGCCTCACACCATTTTTCTCTTTCTTGTCTTCGTCTTGATCTGATGACAGTGACGCTAATTCAAAAAATGCTTCAATGTTTTCGTCGTATTTTAACTCATCATATTTTTGAGCCAGAGTTATTAGTTCTGATATGTTAGCCAATCTAACCATACCATCCTCCCCCTCATCCTTAAGCTCCTTCTCAATACCAGACTCAACCAGTACCCAGTTCATAACATCAGACAGTGGTTCACTTTCTAACATTTCTTTTATTTGTTCTAAAAATTTAAACACATCAGAGACCTTTTTCTTTGCGGCCGCTGGCAAATCTTCATTTGCAAAGAGCTTTGCAATGGTTGTCTTGCCGATACCTTTTTTTGGAGTATCAAAAACACGCTTAAGATCAGGTTGTGATTTAGGGTTGAGTGCGCATTTTATATAACTCAACATATCTCGCACCTCCTTACGCTCAAAGAATTTTGTACCAAGGACTGCATAAGGCACATCATTGCGTAGCATCATCTCCTCCATTATGCGTGATTGAAAATTAGTACGATACAGTACAGCTATTTCATTTGGACTCACCCCCCCTGCTATTAACTCTTTTGCTTTTGTTGCTACCCACTCTGCCTCACTCTCTTCGTCCCATGCTGGTAACACTTCTATATTTGCCCCATCACCCTTGCTGGTAAAAAGATTTTTTTCTTGGCGCACTGTATTTTTCTTTATTGCGTTGTTGGCGAGCGCGAGTATGTTCCCTGTTGATCTGTAGTTTTCTTCGAGCAAGACTATTTTTGTACCAGGAAAGTCTTTTTCAAAATTCATAATGTTACGCAAATTTGCCCCACGCCAACTATATATATTTTGATCTGTGTCACCCACTACGCATATGTTGTTGTTTTTCGGGTTTACCAAAAGCTTTGAAAGTTTGTATTGCGAGTTATTCGTATCCTGATACTCATCTATGTGTACATGAGTAAAAAAGTTTTGATATTTCTCGCGCACCGCCGCGTTACTCTCGAGCAGCTCTACACATCTGACAATGAGGTCATCAAAATCCACCGCCCCCTGATTGCGCAGCTCTTCCTCATACAGCCGCCACACGGTTGCCACCACGTCCATGGTGTAGCTGGATATTTTGTTTTGATATTCTGCGACTGTTACAAAGTCCCCCTTCTCTCTTGATATGGCATTCCTGATTTTTGCAGGCTCGTAAACTTTTGTGTCAAATCCCCTGTCATCCAATATCTTTTTGACTATGCTTTTCGTGTCATCGCTGTCCAGTATTGTAAAGTTCTTTAGCAGCCCGAGCGCTGACCCCTCTCTACGCAACAGCCACAGCCCTAGCGAGTGAAAAGTTTTGATTAGCGGCACCCCATTCCAACCATCGACTAGTCCCTCTTCATGAAGTCTCTTGTTAATGCGTTCGCGCATCTCGGCCGCCGCTTTGTTGGTAAAGGTGACACAAAGTATACGCTCTACACTGTTACCGATTTTTACTATTTGCACCACCCTCTCTGTGATTGTCTTTGTCTTGCCTGCCCCTGCTCCGGCCAAGATTAATAGCGGCCCGCTTATATACTCTACAGCTTCTTGTTGTTGTGCATTTAACATCATTTAGATGTCAGTTTAACATAAAATTATTGAGGCATCTCACGCAGAAGATCGTCAATTTTTCTGTTTCTCGCAGAGTCATTGTATTTATAGAAAAGAAGTTTCTCGCCAAGTTTTATGACCTCATTTTCTACATCTTCTATTTCGTCAGAACCGAGAGATCTAAATTGGTCTAATGTTAAGTTTTTAAAACTTCTAACATACTCATTATACTTTTTACCAAATATTTTTTTTGCAAGAGGGGTTTCTTCTAGAGTTATGTGCCCATCCTTCGCTTCTTTTATTTCTCTGCCTTGCCTCTTAAAATTAAAAGATACGATTCTTTTAATGCCATCTTCTGTTCTGCTTTGTCCACAAATAACACTCACGCCCTTCATCTCTAGGTTTTCATCTAGCACTTTGTTTGCAAATGGAGACAGCAATACCTTTATCTCTTCGTCGTTTTTAGCGGCAGACAGAGATTTTAATGTATTTAAGTCTGGTACGGCAATGTATTTTGTTATTTCGCCATAATTGTATGATCCAATATAGTAATCACCTTTTTTCTCAAGAGTTTTTAAAAGTAGCGGCGATGTGACGCCTGTTATTGATACGGTTTTGAGTTTTGTGTCTACTGTTACATTTCCTATTTTCTTCACTTTTTGTTCTGGTGAAAATGAGGTTGATGTTTGGTTTTGAAGTGAAGCAACTTTGTATGTAAAGTCTTGATCTTGTTTCTGATCTGGTCCGACAGCTCCGAGTGCAAGAGTCCCTGCTGCTATTGCGGCCGCGCCCAGGCTAATCTTTTTTGCAGCCGGAGAAGTTTTTGTTTCTGTTGTACTTGGCCCCGTTACTTCTTTTTCTGGTGTCGGTGTTACTGTTTGTGGTGGTACTGATGGTGCAGCTGCTGGTGCAGCGATAGCTGGCTTTTTCAACGCTTTATCTAGTCTCGCTTTTTGCGCCTCTCTAACATTCTTGTCATCACACCTGTCTAGTTGTTTCTTGATCTTATCAACAAAATCTATTGCGGCCTGCTCATACACCTTATTGCCCGAGCTCATGTATTTGTTTATTGTTAACAGATGATGGTCCACCGCCTTCACAGCAAAATCTGAAGGCATTACCAACCCCTCCTTTTTCTCAGGTGTTGTTTTTGTTTGTGTTGTTGGTTGAGCCGGCGCTGCAGTGTTTGTTGTGATTGGGTTTTGGTCTGACGTGACCTCCGTCGTGTAAGATGCTATTTTTTCAGTTGATGTAAAGTTCTTTTGATTAATAAAAGCACCCAGTGTCCCATCTTCTTTCAGAGTGCCAAGCATTATCTCCCCGCCCTCAGTTACCTCTTCGTACCCACTCAATGTTACGGGTAGGTCGGTCCCACTGTCTCCATGCCAGACACCCTTTATGCCAGATTTGTATTTCTTAACGAAACTATCTATTTTTTTTGTTGGTGCCGGCATCGGAGAAGTCACAGATATACTTGTGTTTGGGGTTGTTGTTTGTGTCGCAAAATCATTTTTTATACTCGCTATGTCGTCTTTTATTTTTTGCTCCGCATCTTTTACTGCAGTAGAAAGTGTTTCTATTTGTTTTGTTGTTTTATCTAAATCCTCGGACATGTTTGCTCTACCCTGCTCAAGCATAGGAGACGCCTCGATGTTTGATGTTGTTGTGTTTCTGATTTGTTCCTGTAACATTAATATCTGAGCATTCTTTTGTGTTATAAATGTCTCGGCGTCTAAGAGTTGTTTGTGTAGATCTCGCTTCTTATCAGTGGTCAAAGCATGTTGAGCCGCTTCCTCCATTATTCTTTTTCTCAAATCAACAACCTCAGAAAGTTTTTGATTAACCTCTTTCCCTACACTTCTAATACTGTGAAATGTTGGTCTCATCGAAGATCTTATATCGCCTCGTATTTTGTACCTATTTTCCAAAGCTTCCTCAGCGTCAAGTATTTCATGTCTTTCTTCGACTGTCTCTGTGCCCTTCTCCATATTCATCGTTGCAAAAGTAGCCAAGGCAACCTTGTTAGACAGATGGTCAGCATCTTGTATAACCTTTCTTTCGCCAGGAATTTTTAGGCGATCGTGTATCTTTGCGTAATCTTTCGGGTCTCGTACAAAGTAGCTTTTTTCAGCGCTAGGATTCATAAAAACAGTATATCACCCAAGCAGAAATTGGGCCTTGCGCTATAAACAATACCCTGTTAATATGAATGTCTACCCGTCCGTTTTACGGACTACGATGATAAAATACTTTTGTCAACCTAAAATAGCTTCCCTATTACTTCTTGCTTTGATTGTTTGGGCTCCGTCCGCACATGCTGGTTTTTTTGATATGGCGATGGATGGTATAAAAAGCCTTATAAATAAGGATAAAACAGACGAAATTGTAAAGAACTATTACGAAGACGTTGGGGTTTTGCGTGTGTCGAATCAAGTATCTGCTACAGATTCATCAGGTCTTTCTTCTGATGCTGAGGGGGTTATAAGGGGTGTTGTGGGTCCTGCTAGATTGGCAACTGAAAACGAAGTGTTTGAAAATGATCAAATACAGGTTTATGAGGTAAGGGTTGGGGATACTTTGTCTGATGTAGCAAAAATATACAATGTTTCTAAAAACACTGTAGCTTGGGCCAATGATATAAAGAATGGCAAATTGGTACCTGGAGATATTTTGGTTATACTCCCTGTCTCTGGTGTAAAGCATACTGTTAAAAAAGGAGATACGATAAAAACTATTGCTAAAAAATATAAAGCAGACCAAGGAGACATATTGTCTTTTAATGATCTAAGCACAGACAGTGCTCTAGCTATTGGAGATGTGTTAATAGTCCCAGATGGAGAATTGGTCGTAGACGCGCCTGTTGTTAAGGTTGCTGCAAAAAAGAAAAAGATATACGCGTCTGCTGGTGCGGGATATTATACACGCCCTCTCATTGGCGGCATTAAGACTCAGGGCATACACGGATCTAATTCTGTAGATATCGGTACCCCAGTAGGCACACCACTACTGGCTGCAGCAGATGGTACAGTGCTTGCCGCAAAGAACTCTGGGTATAACGGTGGATATGGTCGCATGGTTATCATCTCACATAGCAATGGTACGCAGACTGTGTACGGGCACATGTCTAGTGTGTATGTTGTGACTGGTCAGTCAGTACAAAAAGGAGAGCAGATTGGAGAATCTGGTAACAGTGGTAGATCTACTGGTCCACACTTACACTTTGAAATACGTGGCGCTGAGAATCCATTCTAATAAAAAGCGCCCGCGAAGCGGGCGCTTTTTAAATACTCAGTTTTGGTCTGTATTGAAATGCTTCGATAATATGCTTGTCTCCAATATTTTCTACACCTTCTAAATCAGCAATGGTTCGTGCTAGGCGTATGATGCGATGATATGATCTCGGGCTGATTGAAAACTGTTTTGCAAAAGTGTTCAGCGTTTCTGTTTCTTTTTGTCCAAGCTTCGCTACTGCACTCAAATCTTTTGTCGATAATGACTTGTTGAGTTTGTTTTTAATATTATTTTTACTCAGTCTCTCGCTACCAATTTTTCTTGCGTTTAAAATTCTCTCTCGTATTTTTTCTGACTCACCCATCACACCTTCTTTTGCTAATTCCTCATACGGAAGATGTTGTACAAATGTCCACATATCAATGCGGTCAATGATTGGTCCAGATATTCTCTTTTGATATCTCTCTATTTCTGACTGTTTGCATACACAAGCTTTTATTTTGCTGCCATAATATCCACACGGACACGGATTCATCGCTGCTACCAATATGAACTCTGCTGGGAATACTTCTGAGCCACGGGCTCGCGATATGCGAACCATACCCTCCTCGAGAGGCTCACGCAAACTTTCCAATGCCTTTGATTCAAACTCTGGTAATTCATCCATGAATAACACCCCTCGATGTGCGAGAGTTATTTCGCCAGGTTTTGGCACACTTCCTCCACCAATAATAGATACATAGCTGCTGGTGTGATGTGGCGCGCGCAGAGGTGGCTGTGTTATTAGTGTATCTGTTTGTCCTGCTATTGAGTGTATCGTTGTTACCTCAAATGCATGATCAGAGTTGAGGTCTGGCAATATCCCGGTGAAGGCCTTTGCCAACATTGTTTTACCTGTTCCTGGTGGCCCGTACAGACATATATTGTGTCCACCGGCAGCAGCTATTTCAAGAGCCCTCTTTGCTGTCAGCTGCCCCCTTATTTCCCCTATGTCTGGATATGATATTTTGTTTTGGTTTTTGTTTTCTTTTCTATGTCTAACGATTTTATTTTTCTCTGAAAGATGTTCAACTATTTCGCTTATATTTCTGGCTCCGTATATTTCTATGTCTTCTACTATACTGGCCTCCTCTCTGTTTTGATATGGCAATACAACCTTTTTAAAACCATTTTGTTTTGCTGTTGAGGCTATTGCTAATGCTCCACGTAGCGGTTGAAGTCCTCCAGACAGGGACAGTTCACCCACAAACACAGTATCTGAATAATCTCCGTCGATGTCCCCCACTGACAACAAATATGATACAGCTATCGGTACATCAAAAATTGGCCCCTCTTTTTTTATTTCTGCTGGGGCGAGCGAAACAGTCAGTTTGTGATTGCGGGATTTTGGAGAGTTCAGTCCAGAGTTTTTGAGTGCCGCATGTACACGCTCACGGGACTCGTCCACACTCTTGTCTGGCAGCCCCACTATTGTAAATGAGTACAGTCCAGTAGACACATCTGTCTCCACGCTTATCGGAGCACCCGAGAGTCCGACAACTTGGGCACTGTATACCTTAGCTACTTTTGCTTGCATTACCACCAAGCTTTTCGTATATCTTAAAAAAGTCCTCTATTGATGTTGTGAATATTAAGTACTTTTGTCCTGCGTACCCATAAACCATAGGTCTATCACCCCCATCAGATATGCGTAGTGTTACATTGTTTAGCTCAGATGTTGTGAATGTTGACAACTCGCTGATGTTAAAATACCTACTGGCCAATTCATTTATCTTATCCTCATTTTGTGTGACTGCCGAGTATGTTTTTTTAAAGTCATTCACCGTTATAATAACAAATGCATTTGTGCTGGTGGCCTCACCTGTCGAGCTTGCCAATGTCGTTGCCATACTTGGCCAGACATCTGCGACAGTATATGTTTTAACTTTTGCTGCTACTGGTTTATTTGCTACAGGCGCAGCAGTTTTCTTTCTTATTAATGTATAAGCAACAAATCCAACAACAACTAACACCAAGACAATCAAAACAACTCTTATCAATAGTTTCCACTTCGAACCAGAATTATCTGACATGTCAGGGATTATTCTGTTTTCTAATTGTTGTTGTGCTGCGAGTACTGGGCTGTCCTCATTTTTTGAGAACTCATTCATATCAGACTCCAGTGTGTGTATTACAGGTATTTTATTGTCCACAATGTATACAGTGTATACTACTCAGGCTTAGTTTTTCTGTGGACAATTCTTTTTCTACTCCCTGGACGCAATAGATAGTTGTCCGGATCAACATCCAGGTCGAGGAATGCCTCAGCTGCCTCTTTTAATTTTGCTGATGTTGATTTTCCAAATGACACCACCTCTACTTGCACGCCGTCTTGTTTTAGATGTTCAACCAGTGGAACAAAGTCCCCGTCACCAGTAACCAGAACTATTGAGTCCACTTTTTTTGCGAGTCTGATTGCGTCCACCGCTATACCCACATCCCAGTCTGCTTTTTTATTTCCACCAAAAAAGATTTGTAAATCTTTTGATTTGGTCTCTATTCCCATTTTGAGCAAGGCGTCAAAAAACTGCGCCTCGTCTTGAGACTCTGTTGTTATTAGGTATGCTATGGCGCGTACTAAGTTGCGACCCCCTACACTGGCCTCGAGGACTTTACCAAAGTTAACTCTTGAGTTATAAAGATTGCGGGCACTGTGATAAAGATTTTGTGTATCGATTAGCACCGCAACGCGTTGCGATGTATGTTGTATTACTGACATATAAAAATGTTTTTGTTTTTAAATATTAAAATGTTAACTGCTAACTACTCTTATTATAACAAAGCCCACAATGTTTGTGGGCAAGTTGTTATTTTGTATTACTTGAGATCAAACTTTTTTGCTACCTCTTTGTATCTCTTTTGAAAATTCTCACGGAGATACCCTAGGTGTTTACGGCGATCAGCAACCATCTGTATCAACCCACGGCGAGAGTGATTGTCTTTCTTGTGTGTCTTTAAATGACCTGTAAGTTCCTCGATTCTGCGAGAAAGTATTGAAATTTGCACCTCTGGACTACCTGTATCGGTGTCATGTATTTGAGCTGCCTTGATAGCGTTAGCTTTTTTACGAGTTGTTAGCATGACGTACATATTAACATGCCTTAATAAAAAAAGCAAGCCCGATCTCTCGGGCTTTTTTCTTTACACACTCTTTAGTAAGAGCTTTGTCTTTGTCCTGTTTCAGCAAGGATTCTACTTGCCTGAAGCCTCTCCGCCTGACTTTCCCACATTTTTTTATCGATGCCTTTGATTAAGTTGCCAATACTTGTGTAAGTCAGTTCAATTCCGGGGATTTTTGGTCCACCGATCTCCTCCCTCTGAAAAATTTCCAACCCGTCGATAAAACTCTTTGGGCCCAGTTCACCACCATTTTTCACCACTCGTACATCGTCGGTGAATGAGTGGCCATTTTTAGATATAGCCGCCTTACAGATTAAGCACAGATGTTTTTGCCCGAGAGTCACCTGGATTTCAAGGTTCTCAGTTGCGTGTACATCCATGAGTCTGCCGTGAAGTATCGCTTCACCCAGACAGGCAACCAAGAATTGCTTTGGGGCCTTAGAGAAGGCCTTCAGATGTCCGATTAGTATTTGTCGGGTTTTTCCTTTTGTGCAAGCCACCCTTAACCCTTCCCCTATTTGTGTCCAGGTCAAACTTCCTCCCTTCAACTGTTCAGCATATGCAGCGCCAAGTATTTCGCCTTTCGCTAGAAGTGTTTCAGTCAGATCTGGTTTCTCAGAGAATACGTCATCCTCGTGTTTAAAGTTTCTCAGTGCAACAATACTTACGTCAAGGAGTCTTTCTAGTCCCGGGTCTAGTGGTGGTCTTCTGTTTGACATTTTAACCTCTCAAAAGTTGTTGTTCCAGTATTAATCCTACCACTTTATCTGTTACTTTACAAAACTATATATATGATGTAGTGTGAAGGCTGGATTATTTGCTCTAGGAGGGCGTATGAATAAGTTTCGCTCCTTGATAAAGTGGCTGTCCGATACTCGGCTGGCATACATCATTGCATTTGTGGCTGGTGTTGTGCTGGCTCCGTACTTCAAATGGAAGTGGGGCCTTTTGGTCGAGGCCTGGGTTCAAGCAGCGCTTCGCGATACTCGCAACATAGATGCTCTCGAGTGCCTTACCCAGGCGGGAGAAGAGCAGAAAGTTTTCTGTCTTTGGGGTCCGCCATGTGGGCTCAAGAGTGCCGCCGCTCAGGAGCTTGCGATTAAAAACCGCGCAGTCTGGCTGGATGGCAACCGTTTGCGCAATTACTTTGAACAAGAAAGGAAAAAGCAATCTCTGGTTAACTATGCAGTACCAGTGCTTGCGGCAGAACTACTCCGGCGTGATTACCACGTTGTGATTGACATTAGTCATCACAGAGCGTTTAATCGCGGGGGCTCGCGCGGCATTATTTGGGCGCTGACACTTGGTCGCAAATTGCGATTTGTATACGTGCGTCCAAAGGTTACATTACAAAAACTGAAGCAGCTTGCCATAATGCTTGATCTTCCGGCATGGTACCACTCAGTCGTATCAAAGCGGCCTGAGGTCTTGGTTGAGGCGATATCGTTACTCAAGAGTCGTCAAGATTTCGACGACACGGCGTTCATCATGCTTACTCGACATCAATTACCTAGCGAAGACTGGCGCGCGCGTATTGTGAGATATGCGGAGCTGGTCAGACAAGCCAGAAACTTCTTCAACAATAACGGGTCCCCCAAACCGGATCCGATAACAGTGGAGATCGACGTCGGCATGTGGGAAGAGTCTCGTCCTGGTATTCGCGCGATGACGTCAGCAGAAATTGATGCGGTGAGCTGAAGGTTTCTGGGTACTTCAAAAAGCGCCGACAAGTCGGCGCTTTTTTTCTTGTCCTATTTTCAACTAGGGATTTATTTTTTAATGTCGTACAATATACACATGACACTGAGTGAGTACAAGTTAGAATATTTAGAATACATTGAGATCGAAAAGGGTCGCTCGCATTTGACTGTTCGTAACTATGATCACTATATATCTAGATTTATAACATTTTTAAAAAGTGAAAACTTTGCAGATATTAATGAGCGTAATATGCGCGAGTACAGACTGTATCTCAACCGCCTCCCCTCAAACGATAGAAAGAATAGTCCGACTCTGGACAAGAAGACACAGAATTATCACATGATTGCCCTGCGTGCATTTTTTAAATACTTGAGAAAGCGTAGTGTAGATATCTATGACCCAGAGAAAATAGAACTCGCAAAGACTCCTGGTCGTGAGCTAGACCTCATCACTGACAAGGAGCTGGGTAGATTGATGGCGGCGCCTGATCAGACGACCATTGCGGGACTGCGTGATATGGCGATGCTTGAGATGCTTTTTTCTACGGGGTTGCGTGTCAGTGAGTTGGCAGCGCTGGACAGATATATGGACATGACTAGTCGTGAACTGTCAGTGCGTGGTAAAGGTGGCAAGGTGCGCGTAGTGTTCCTCTCTGATCGTGCAGTGGATGCAGTTAACAAGTACATAGACAAACGTGTTGATATTGATGAGGCGCTGTTCGTCGATCACTCTCCCCGCTCGCACAGTCGCATCGCAAAGGGACAGTCGACCAGACTGACTACACGCAGTATCGAGAGGGTCATCGAGAAGTACGCGACCCTCGCAGGCATATCTAAAAAGTGTACACCACATGTGCTGCGTCACTCATTCGCAACTGATCTACTCTACAACGGCGCTGACCTACGTACTGTGCAGATGATGCTCGGCCACGCCTCCATCGCCACTACTCAGGTGTATACAAACGTCACCAACAAGTTCCTCCGCGACCAGTTTGAAAAGTTCCACGATAAGAAGAAGTAAGTTAACCAAGTACTAGTCCAAACACAAAGTTCACAACATCAGAAAAGAAAAGACTGAACACATATCCAGCGATGAGGATGGATACTATCATTGATGCTGGGTTGTACTCGAGATCATGTGCAAAATGTTTTAACTTTGGGAATATTGCACGCAAGATTTGCAGCCCGTCAAAAGGTGGGAATGGCAATAGGTTAAAAAGTCCTAGGCCAAGATTTACAACCGCTACTTTTATAAACAGATCATGATACACGACACCAATATTAAATTTTATTAAAAATAAAAATATGAGACAGAGTGCAAAGTTGGTGGCGATGCCGGCACCAGAAACGAATATCTCTTTTAATTTGGTTGTTAGGTATGATGGGTCAATAGGCACAGGCTTTGCCCAGCCGAAAACTCCGAACCCTGATATAACAGCCATGATTGGTAGCGCCACTGACCCTATCGGGTCCAAGTGTGGCACAGGGTTAAGCGATAGTCTCCCTGCCCGCTTTGCAGTAGTATCGCCACAGAGTAACGCCGTATATCCGTGAGCCAACTCGTGGAGAATGATGGAGTATATAACGATCCCGATGTATATAAACATTTCGATATTCATTTGATAATTTTAACACAAAAACAAACTTTGATTTTATTGTGAAATGGGAGTAGGATGAGTTAAATTGTTCGGTTCTTTTTGGAGGGATCATGGGTGGCTTTATTACGGTTGTAAGCATGTTCACATTTGCGACAATAGAAATGATGAATCGCATGAATGAAACATGTCAGGCGGTCCTGGCGAACGCAAGAAAAATAAACCCTGGAGTAAGGCCAGATTTGTATGTCTCGGTTGTTGCTCATGAAGATGGCTGTCTGGACTTTCACTTTTCAACGGAGGGACTTTCTCTTCCTGAGGGGTCTGTTAGAGTTCAGTTTGGCGCATGGGATGTAAAACGAAAAGACCTTGTTCCTCCGGAACTTATCGAGCAGCTTGGCATTGAGTTTTATGATGACCTTGTTGCTTTGAAGAAAGCTGTTGGACTTTCTAAAAAAGCGGCGTAAGCCGCTTTTTCTTTTTGCCTCAAAATTTATGTTAAAATTAAAAACAATATGAAACTCATAAGCTGGAATGTGAATGGCATCAGAGCGGGATTTAACAAGGACACATTTAAACAAGTTTTTGAAATGGGGGCCGATGTTATCGCTGTGCAGGAAACAAAATGTGAGGTGTCACAATTAAAACCTGAGCAGCTGAGTTATTATGGATACAGCAGTGCATTTGAAAGTGCGAGGAGTCGCAAGGGCTACAGTGGAGTGGCTGTATATGTGAAACCAGGAATCAAATACAATGTTCTGCATGCGACATTAAATAAAAAAGATTTCTACGATGAAGAGGGGCGCACAATTGTTTTGGAGTTTGATAATTTTTATTTCATCAATTGTTATTGGCCAAATGGTGGCAAGAGTGATGAGCATTATCTTTACAAGTTGGAGTATTACAAACATTTTCTTGACCTCGCTAAAAAGCTTGAAAAGAAAAAGCCTGTGATATTCTGTGGTGACATCAATGCGACCAACACCGACCTAGATCTCGCTCGTCCAAAAGAAAATGCTGGCAAGCTCGGGTGTACAGATGCAGAGCGCAAGGCATTAGCAAAATTCGTAGAGAATTTTGTAGATACATATAGACACATAAATGGTGACAAGGTGCAGTACACATGGTGGGATATGAAGACTCGCAGTCGCGAGAAAAATGTCGGTTGGAGAATTGATTATTTTTATACTTCAAAGTCACTCGAAAAGAAAATCGTGAATGCGCAAATACATGACGATATACTCGGTAGCGACCATTGCCCTATTTCGTTAGATGTGAAAATATAAAAGGCGCCCGCGAAGCGGGCGCCTTTTATATTTCTTTTATTTTCTTGGCTGATTATATTTTAAAACTAGTATGTGTATGTAGCGTTTTCTACCTTATACTCATGCTCGATTTCCATGTCATCATCTTTTTTATTGTGTTTGTTTCTGTTGAACCACCCGTTATTTTTTTCATTTGCTCCACAAGCTTTCGCCTCTGTATTAAATGTATTCCAAGAGTTCTTGCGGTCTGTTCTCATTTTCTCATGAGCAGATTTCATATCTGTTTTGAATTTTGTCCAAGCAGCCTTGCGAGTCTCTTTTGTTCCACTTGTCCAAGCTGTTACGAGTGAGTCCTTGCGAGATGTTAAGGCTGCTCTTATTGATGCAGAGAATGCATCATGAGCCACTATCATCGCGCTGTCACGTTTGTTGACCGCTGCTGCCACACATATACCCTTTGTATTTGGTGTGCTGGTTGCTGTAGTCGTCGCTGTTGATGTGCTGGTCGCACTAGCTATACCTGTTGTTAGCATAGCTGCTAACAACATAGTTGTTATCGTTTTTTGCATATGTTGTTGTGTTATAAAGAGGTTGCCCTCATGCTATATATAACAGTTTAGACTTTGAAGCAGTGACAATTATTTGATATTTTTTATCAAAATTTTGATGTCTTTTTGTATCAAGTTTGTAACATCTTCTGCTTCTATTACCACCTCAGCGTCAAGCTTTTTAATCTTTATTATATTCTCAGATACAGCCTTTTTCTCATCGGCGTCACAAGCCATCTCTACAGTGCTAGAGGCTATGTCTATTATGTCTATTTCTAAATCGGTAACATCTTTTACCTCAGCATCTAGTTGTAGTCTCTTCTCTTTTATTTTTGCAGCTGATTTTGTATCTAGACTTGCCTCAAGTTTGATTAGAGATTTTGTGATTTTGTTTTTATCCTCAGTCTGATCTTTTATAGCTTTTTCAGTTTTGATTTTTTTGTTTACAAATTTTTTCTGATCTGAACATATGTATGTTTCAGTACTAGTAGATACGTCCTCTGTTTCTGCTGTTGTGCTGGCAGTCACTGTAGCTGAGATCATCAATGAGGCTTTCATTGAGCTTTGTGGTGCAGCTATTTGTACTTGGACTTGTGGGGTAATGTCTTTTACAAACAAACTTTTGATTTGTCCAAAAAAAGATTTGTCTTCAGCGGCCATACTAACTCCTGTCATCATACCTATTATTGCTAGATTTAAAATTAATTTTTTCATATATTAAAAGTCATTATCGTTTTGTATGTCAAAACTCTTTACCGAGTCTATAGTGCTGAGGGCCTCCCTGCTGTCGTTGATAGCGAGGGTGCTATTTTGTTTTGATGTTGGAGAGACGACACTCACAACAACCAGTATCATCGCCGCAAAAGAAACAGAAGCAAAACTCCAAAACATAAATGGCGATCTTTTTGTAACTTGTACAGATTTTGATCGGGTTTCTATTTTTGATAACACAAAAGCAAAATCCTTCTCATTTGGTGTGAATTCTTGTTTTTGATTTTCGAAATAGTTTTTAATTTTTTGCATATTTTTCTTTGTATAGTTCACGAAGTTTTTTCAGCCCCCTCGATTCTATTTGTCTCACATTGTCTACACTTTTCTCTAATGCTTCGGCTATGGACTCGGTATCCAGATCTGACACGTATCGTAGAGTCAGTACATCTTGTTGATCTTGGTTTAGATATTGGAACAATTCTTTTACCTCATCAACTTCAGCCTCGAAATCGAGCAATGTTTCTATTGATTCCACGTCATCAGCAATATACTCATCAGCATCCTCTGGCATTTGGACACTAGATTTTTTCTTGGTGTCATTGATCATGAGGCGAGTGGCTATCATCATTAGATAGCTTTTCGGATGTATTTTTGCTTCGTATGTATCCATAGAGCTATACCAACGTATAAAAACTTCTTGGCATATATCTAGGGTTTTTTCTCTATCCCTAGATCTAGAGAGCACAAATCTAAAAAGTGGGGTGTATAATTCGGAATACAATTGGCCAAAGGCGTCCTTGTCACCGTTTTTAGCCTTTTCTATAAGGTCATATGTATCCATCCCTGTAGTATATAACAAAAGTCTAGATTTTTTGTGACAGTTATATTCCCCTTATTTATTAGCCAAAATACCCGGCAGTGACCCCTTTGCCAAGAATTCCAACATTGCCCCACCCGAGAGCGATATATAAGCACAAGAAAAATAAGGGAAATGCTCGAGAACAGTCAATGTGTCACCTCCTCCCAATACTATATTTTTGTCAGTTTTCCCGTCCAAAATATGTATTAGTCCATATGTTCCGGAGGTGAATCCATCCTCATACAGTCCTAGTGGCCCATTCCAAAGTATATTTTGAGCATTTTTTATCTCGGATTCTAATGTTGAGAGGGTCTTTTCTCCCGCATCTACTATCATATCCTTGTCATTCCAAAAATAATCAGTAGGTACAAGTATGTTTTTATTCTCTGCAAAAGCTAAAACATCTATATTTTCTGTTTTTGAATTTTTGATATCTATACCTCTGCTTGCCATTATGGGGTGAGCCATGGCACCACCGAGGAATACCCTGCTACCATTTTTAATAAATGTTTCGAGTAGTGGCAACTTGCTCGAGAGCTTTGCTCCACCGAGTATTACAAAAGGAGGATTGTTTTTGTCCAAGACTTTTGACAGCATCTCTAACTCTTTGCTGGCCACCGGTCCCAGGCAATGTGGTAAATATTTTGACACTCCTACTACTGATGCATGTTCGCGATGTGCTACTGAGAATGCGTCGAAAATAAAATAGTCAGCGAGTGAGGATAACTCTTTTGCAAATGTGTCGTCGTTCTTCTCATCAGCACCATTTTCGAACAGTCTGGTGTTTTCTAGCATTATTAGCTCTACCTCACTGTTACCTTTTACAAACTCTGTGACGGTGCCCATGTCGACAGACTGTATGAACTCGAGGTTTGCAAAAGTCTTTTTTAAATATGTGGCTACTGGTGACAGACTTTGATTGTCCGCGCTGTGATGGCTCATGACTATCACCTTGTTTTTCCTAGATAGCAACTCGTGTATCGTTGCTATGCTTGCGTCTATTCTTTTTGTTGATCGCAGTCCACCACCATCCCACACTGGCTCATTGAGATCAGCACGCAGCAACACATGCGAGTCATGTATCTGTTCAAAAGAAATATTCATCAGTATATTGTAGCATCAACATTCATAAAAATAATTCACACTCTCAAAGTTTGCTATAATTAAAAAATGAAAACAAAATTTCCGACAGTGCCATTTTTGGTTGGTGTCGCAGCAGATCTTATCGAGGTGCTGGCTACACCTTTCATCGGATACTTTCTCGCTATTCCGCTCGACATATATTTGTATCGCTGGGCTAGTAAATATCTGATCAGTGATGCGCCAGAAAG
This sequence comes from uncultured Candidatus Saccharibacteria bacterium, assembly GCA_964420875.1. GTDB lineage: Bacteria > Patescibacteriota > Minisyncoccia > Phycocordibacterales > UBA5272 > JAUPVO01. The sequence goes on along the minus strand of CAYQUK010000002.1, from coordinate 4,233 downwards.
TGCAAAAGACTTGCATGGTAAAAAGTTAGAAATGAGAAACAAAATTAAAAACTCATTGATATTTAGAATCGTCCTCGAATACATACCAATAGTAAACATCTTGCCCATTTCCACCATTTTCGTACTGCTGGCGTATAGGGATAAGGTGAAAATGACATCTATTGACAATATTGTTAATAAGGTGTAGAGTGTTGGACAGAACAAGTGGGTGTTAAAGGTGATTATCGTCACTTTGCATTCTGCTGGAGGTTCTGTATGAAGCTCAAGAAAGTTATCTTTGCTCTGTTTGTTTCAGTTTTCGTATCGCTTGCTGCACCGTCGGCCAACGCGTGGTCACTCCTCTCGGATGACGAAGTGAAGGCGGCACGCGCTGCTGAACTCAAGGCGGCACGTCTCGAAGGCGCATCAGAGGTCAAGGATCAGTTGATCGCCAAAACGGAAGAAGCGGCAGCGGCAAAAGCTGACAAGGCTAAGGCGGCAGAAAAAGCAGCAATCAACCGCGCTGTTTACGCTGAAGCAAAAGCAACACGTGCGCAACGCGCGGCGAACGCGGCTAATTATCGCCTCGCGGTGATGAAGTCTGCGGCGCCGGCAAAGAAAGCCAAGAAGCAAAAACGTCGCGCCTAACGGCGAGTGCTGCACATGGAAATGTTGTAGCAAAAAAGGAACTCTCGGGTTCCTTTTTTTTTATTTCTATATTTATTTATTTAGCTCGTTCACTATCGCGGCGAAGTCCTTGCCTCTTGTCGATGCGCGGCCTACGAGTACGCCGTCTACCCCCGCTTCACGTACGAACTCGGCGACACCATCACTAGTCACTGCCCCACCGTATATGACTTTTATTTTTTTCGCATTCTCTAGTCCGAACAGCTCTACTAGTGAGCGTCTGATATGTATCACCACCTCGAGAGTCTGTTCTGCTGTTGCTGGACGCACTGCCCCTATCGCCCACAATGGCTCGTATGCGATTATTAAATTGTCAGCCCCTCTCCTATCTACTCCGAGGAGACTGTCTTCGAGTTGATGTTTGATAAAGTCTAAATACTCGTCCCCATTTTTTCTGTCTCCCTCACCTACACAGACAATAGTTGTGAAGTTGTTATTGATCGCCTCACGTGCGCGGTCTGATATATAGTCGTCACTCTCCCCCATCGCTCTCCTCTCGCTATGCCCTAGTATTGTGAACTTTGCACCAGCATCACGAAGTTGTTTTAATGTTGTTGATCCAGTATGTGCCCCATCCCCTTCTATATCAAAACTTTGCGCACCAAAAATAGCGGCTTTGTATTTCTCTGCAACCAGAGAGTCTATTAGACTCGCAGGTATTGCGAGATGATATTGATACTTTTCACTTTCGAGATTTTGCCAGATCGACTCCTGGAGTGCAAACATCTCTCGTTTGCTGTTGATATAGGCTTTTGTGTTTCCAATCACTAGAGGTGCAGTCATAAATATGAGTGTGCTATAATAAGGGCCATATGTCAACAATATTTAACACTTTAAAGGTGCATTGGTGGAAGTTTTTATTAGGTTTGGTTTTGGTTTCTAGCCTAGGCTTTTGGTTTGCTGGTCAAGATGGTAACAAAAATCTAAACACAACCTCTCCTAAAAGAGAGACGATACAACAAGAGATAGAGGTAACAGGAACCGTAGAGGCGTCAAAGACTTCAGATCTAAGTTTTGAAAAGGCTGGTATAGTCTCTGGGATAAATGTTGTTGTTGGTCAGCGTGTGCGTGCAGGGCAATCTCTTGCTTATCTGTCTGGCGGTGAAGCCTATGCTGCTGTACAAGAGGCAGAGGGGGCATTGGCAGCACAACGCGCCACATTGGCACAACTAGAGTCTGGCGCAACTGATGCAGAGCGTAGTCTCAAGCAACAAGCATTAGACAACGCAAATGCAGATCTCAAAAATGCTGAAGATCAGATAGCAGACACTCTCCGTACAACATCAAACACCTTTCGTGATATTTTTGATTACAGACTGGGTAATTTCTTTATAAAGAGCAACAACACATACAGATTAACATTCACAACATGTGATCAGTCTGCACAGTTTGAAATCGAAAACTTGCGCCCAAGTTTTGAGAATATTGTTGTAACAAATCTGGACGACGCCTACACATCTACTGTCTCTGTGAACTCATTTATAACAAAGCTTAATGACTTTGTTTCAAAAACTTGTGCTGCTAATGACCCATCGTTAGCTGACGAGCGTGCAACAGTGTCAGCTATAAAGACAACTATATCTGCAACATTTTCTGATATAGCCGGTAAAAAGAACTTGGTACAGACCGCAAAAAACGCAGTATCTCGTGCACAGCGTGATCTAGATCTTACAAACTCTGGCACAGATCTTAACCGCATAGCAGCACAGCGTGCAGCAGTCAGTCAGGCCGAAGCTAGATTGTCTTCAGCAAGAGCTGTAGCTGGTAAAAATGTATTGTCTGCACCATTTGATGGGGTTATAACTGCTATCAATATAGAAAAAGGTGAAATATCATCATCTGCAAAAGCTAGTATATCTATGATCTCTGATTCAGCTTTTCAAATCAAAGCAAAAATATCAGAGGTAGATATATCTAGTGTCACTCTCGGAGCAAAAGCCGTAGTCACACTCGACGCATATGGATCAGATACAAAATTTGATGCAGTTATCAGTAGTATTGATCCAGCTGCAACTATTGAGTCTGGTTCACCTAGATATGGCATCACATTAACATTTGTTACAAAAGACGAAAGAGTAAAAGCTGGTATGACAGCAAATGCTGACATAGTAACAATGACAAAAGAAAACGCACTCACTCTGCCCGCTTCATTTGTTCAAATAAAAAGTGGAGGAGGTATAGTTAAACTTGTTAACAGTACAAGCACTGAGGACAGAATAGTAAAGATTGGAATTAGAGGACAAGACGGTAAATTAGAAATCACAGACGGACTAACTGACACAGATGTAGTCGCTGAGATATCTGAAGACGGTACAGTGGTCAGATAATATAAATCAGGTAAAAATATAAAAGCACCGCCCGAAGGGCGGTGCTTTTATATTGTTTTAAAAACTAGTTACTTCTTTTTGCGTGTACAGCTCCAAGAGTTGCTATCAGTCCACCGATGATTGCTAGATTCTTCAAACTCATGATCACATTAAGTGGGATCTGGAAGTTGTTGTGGAAGATCACAGTTGCGAGAGCTGTGAAGGCGATTAAAATATAAGCACAAGTATCGCGTTTGTATTTACCCCAAATGTAAACAGCCGCGACGACTATCTCTACAAAGATAACTAGTCCTGTTACAACTGGTGTAGCAGAGCCGGTACCCAAAACACTGTCGATATATCCTGAGGTTGCTTCAAATGTTCTTAATTTGTCTACACCTGCAAAAATAAACAGTGCGCCAATAAAAAGTCTTGAGACAGTGTCCCAGTTAATTCTAAATGTTGTTGTATTCATACAATTACAAGTTTACTATGTAATAGCTAGCCAGTACACCCGCAGTTGTGGCTCGCAGTGTATAAGTATCAAGGTGTACAAATTCCGCATTGTTGCTTTTAAATACTTCTTTCTCCTCGTCAGTCCACCCACCTTCTGGTCCTACCCATGCAAACACAGGACTTTTTTCTAATTTGTTTTCATTTTTCCCAGCTTGTTTCGTATCAAAAACTATGTGTTTCGCGGGCATCTTAACCACGTCCTCTACTTTTTGTATGTCTAATATTTCCGGTATGTCATTTCTTCCACTCTGCTCCACAGCCTCTATCACTATTTTCTCAAGCCTCTCCTTGTTCAAAAGCTTTTTCTCAGACCTGTCGGAAAGTATCGGTATTATTTTATTCACCCCTATTTCAACAGCTTTTTGTACCACCTCCTCAAAACTATCCTTTTTAATCAGTGCCAAACATAACGCTTTTTCTTTTTCTGGCACCTCAACACTTTTTGATATTTTATCTTTGTGTATAAAAGACAAAGACTTTTTGTCTATGCTTTGTAATCCATACACATGATCGATATTATTTTTGCCGTCAAAGAATACACATGTATAGCCTACTTTTGCTCGGAATACATGGGATATTTGATTAAACAGTTCACTTGTTTCACCTTTGTTTAATATAGCAACCTCTTCACCAAGGGGTATTGAGGAGTAAAATCTTTGCAACCTCATGAGCACATACTACAAAACACTTATAAGACAAGCAATTTTTATAATAACTTAAATCTGCCCATAGAGATACATGCATA
>CAYQUK010000001.1:148172-151372 GCA_964420875.1 uncultured Candidatus Saccharibacteria bacterium | reverse complement strand
GCCTTTTTAGTATTTAAATTGTAAGTATTCTTTGACCAGTTCTCAACGCTGATGTATTTGGCTGTGGCATTGTCCATCACTATCACTTCTACACACCCAGCATGCAGAGATGATGCTGTGTATTTTGGTGCACTGCACCCCTCGATATACTCCACAGACGCACCCTTATCAACGATAATGAGTGTATGTTCAAATTGTCCTGCACTAGGGCTATTCATCCTAAAATAGGCTTGCAGTGGCATGTTAACCTTGACCCCCTCTGGTACATAAATAAATGTCCCACCGCTCCATACTGCCCCATGCAGAGCCGTGAATGCGTGGTCAGTAGCAGGAACACAGTCAGTCATAAAATGTTTCTTCACTAGCTCTGGATATTTTTGTACAGCCACATCCATGTTTTCAAATATCACACCTTGCTTTGCGAGACTGTCTTTTATCCTGTGATACACCACACCCGAGTCATATTGCGCTCCCACACCACCGAGATACTCACGCTCTGCCGCAGGTATACCAAGCTTATCAAAAGTGTCTCTCACCTCCGCAGGCAAGTCAGCCCAGCTACTTTTCTCTTCGATATTTGGATCAATATAGTAGTTAATATTTTCCAAGTCCAACTTCTCAAGTGATGGCCCCCATGTTGGTAATGTTGCTGCGTCAAAAAGAGCTAGCGCAGCTAATCTTTTCTCCAACATCCAATCAGGCTCATTTTTAGATTTGCTTATATTTCTAATCAGCTCCTCATTGATTATTCCTTTTAAGCTTTTTGCAGACATTAATACTTTTATACTACAATAAATTAATGATTATGTCCATGATCATACCTTTCGCCTCTTGTCAGATAAACAGCAAATAATGTTGTGAGTGGGATAGCGAGAAGGAGCCCAATAGATCCGACTAGTGATCTGATTATCTCTGTGGCTATGACTTCTTTGTTAATAATCTGTAACACTGGAGCAGTGCTAGTTTGAAAAAGCAATAGCAGTGATAACGACGATCCTGTATACGCCAATACCAAAGTGTTAATCATCGCCCCAGCATGATCACGCCCTACTCTCATGGCACGAGTATAATATTCACGCAGTGAAAGATTTGGGTTGGCTTTTTTAAGTTCTGAGACCACTCCCGCTTGAGTGATAGCGCTATCATCCACCACCCCTATCACACCTATTATAATGCTAGCTATGACAAGTAATTCAAAATTAATAACACCCCCTGAGTTGTAAAAGAGAGTCGCAGACTCTTCACTTGATATACCAGTTATTCTATTTTTAATAATAGAAATGTATGCGATAAAAATAGTAATTAAAATAGATATAAAACATCCAAGCATTGCCGCCAAAGTGTTTCTGTTGTATCCATGAGTAAAAAACATAACCACAAATAGCAGAACCAAAGAGATAACAGCGGAAACCAGTAATGGATTATAACCCTGCAATGTTAGTGGTATCAGTACAAAAAAGATGATCAACATGGATAAAGCAAGAGAAAGTAAAGATTTTAACCCTTTAAATCCAAACAAAGCCAATACAAAAACTACAAAACTGACACTTAGCCACATTAAATTTGAAATCCTATCATACTCTGCCGCACGCCAATATTCATGTTTATCTGTATCTACTATATGATCCACAAATATCACATCGCCAATTTTATAAGGCAGACCATTTGAATATACAGTCAATGTCTGATCTTTATAGCTACCTGTTAGAATTTTAACCAAAAAGTCCTTGCTACCCACAGATTGATCCTCTGTCATAACAGAAACTATTTGCGCTTTATAAGTTTCTATTTTATCTGTCTTTAATACTTGAGCACTACTAACATTAATAGTAAAAACAAAAGAAAAAAACACCACAGATAGCTTTAACCACATATTTTGCATAAACCATATACCTGTATAGTCTCTTGATTAATATTTTTAAACTTTTTACTCTTGCGAAGCATTTTCTTAAGGGCCTCATCCAGTGTTAGATTGTTTGCTATATTCTCTATTGTCTCGCAATTGCTACACACTATTTGATGCTTAGGTTCATGTTGATCCGACAATTCATAATGCGCATGCCCATGATTATAATCATAACGCCTAATGACGCCAGACTCTTCCAATGTCACCAAATTACGATACACAGTAGCCTGATCTATATCTATCTGTTTCTTTAGGTCCTCGATCAATTTGTGTGCAGCGATTGGCGTTTTGGACTTTGCGACACGTGTCAGTATAGCCAAGCGATGCTCGGTCACTTTGAGATCGTATTTTTTGATTATCTCAATTATTTCTTCTTGTTTCAGTGTCGCCATATATTGACAGTATATCAAATACAGTGACATTATTGCAAATGCGAGTTACTTGCATAAATACACCTTGCATGATAGATTATGAGTATGAATGATATAGATATATATCAAAAACTAAAAAGTTTTAATAATTACAAGCCAAGCACAGAAGTCAGTCAAACATTTTCTGCTCTTGTTGCGTACTGTCTAAATAGCAATAACAAAATACATCTAGACCCTGACCAGATTATTGAGACACAAAAAATATGCTCTCTCGCAGAAGAAGAGCTTGAATTCGACTTTGCAAACAAAATTATTTCTAATGAAAAGACCTTGGAGGAGTTCATGTACTACCCCAACTATCAAGATCAGATTAACTTGGAAATAGAAAGCCTTAGGACCCTTAATCGAAACATTAAAAAGATACTATTTGTCGGAGGAGGTCCACTACCCTTAACGGCTATATTGCTAGCAAAAAATTATGACATAGATTGTGATGTAATTGAAAAAGACAAAGAGTACGCTGCATTATCTGAGAAATTAATACGAAAACTTGAAATAGAAAATTTAAAAATCATTAATACTGAGGCGCTGGATTATGGCGGCTATGCAAACTATGACCTAGTTATCATATCAGCGCTAAGCCAATCAAATGCTCTTTCAAAAGAGTCACTTATCAACCAAATATCATCTCTCACACCCCTAACTCTAGCTAGATATGCAACGGGAAACAAAATCTTGTTGTACCCCGATCTAAACAAAAGTATAATTAATAATATTGCTCTTGTTGTTAATCCGACAGGAAATATTATTAATTCATTTTTAATCATCAAAAACTAATATGGAAAACAGAAATATGCAAACTGAATCAAAGTTAAACCAAGCTGAAGTTTTGGCTTATTCTCGCTCTGAGACTGACAACTTGC
>CAYQUK010000001.1:0-148162 GCA_964420875.1 uncultured Candidatus Saccharibacteria bacterium | reverse complement strand
GTATGCTCAGTATATGGAGCTGACGAGGCAAATTGAAAACAAGGATGGGCTGTTTTCTCGTACTCCAGGAAAAATTGGAGCCTCTGACTTGATGTCAGAAAGAAAACAACTTGGTGAGGCAATGAAGTTTCAAAACCCATTAATTTGGATGATGTATAAATATGAGGCTTATAAAAATACATCTAAACCAGTTCTTACAACGAAAATGCTTCGAGAGCATTGTGAAAATAAAACAGATATCTGTTTTAAACGCTACGACTACATTAACACTGCATTGCGTCAGAAAAATCAAGGTGAAGATCTGAACAGTGATGAGTTCTTGGCAGCTGATACAGATCTGGCTGCTGTCATCAACGATCAACGCTTTGTGAATCTAGCTCTCGATCCAGTGTTCATGGCTGGCTGGGTAAAAAACGAAAACGATGAGGATGGTAAATGGGTGAACTATAAGAAGGTATAATCTAGACCATCTTATCCTTTTCTGGTAGAGTAATAAATGGAAAGGCGACATCCGCCTGAAAAAGGAGATACTCATGCAAAACATTAGCGCTACGATACACGTCGGTAAAGTTTCCATCTCTACACCAACCAAACCAGTTGTCGTAGAAATGGCCGCGGTGATAACTTTACCTAACGGTAAATCTGTCATTTCTTTTGAACAAAACCTAAAGCATCCCTTTGACGGCTATGAGATGCTTGGTTTCGACAAAAAGTTCACACCTTTTATCGACATCTCTGCACATGGATCACTTTTCCGTCACGTCGCAGAATTCTTCACAATTTCTCCACTGATTGCAGACGGAGAAGTGGGCGTCGTAATGGCAAATCAATCCGAAAGACTGATCAAACTTGGTCGCAGAGTGGCAGATTGGCGAGATGGTTATCGTTAACCAAAAAAATTAACGAAAAGAGGCGCTACGGCGCCTTTTGTTTTGTCTAATTTTTACTTTATTATTCCTCCACCAATGACTTTATTATCTGATGTATAGAACACCGCACTTTGCCCCGATACTATATCATCGCAACTTTCCAATATCTCAAATTTGTTTTCATTTTGATTTAGCTTGACCTGATGCAGTTGCCCTCTGTAGCGGAACCTTGCTAATACTGGCTCGTCTGTAACATCTAGCAGCCAATTTGTTTCCATCAGTTCTATATTTGTTTTCATTTCTGATTCTGATTTTGTGTGCGACACCACCAACTCATTTGTTTCTAATCTTTTTTCTATTACAAAATATGGTGTGTCAGTTGTAGTTTTTTTGTTGATATCAAAACCATGTCTCTCACCTATGGTGTAGAGCTGCACACCATCATGAATACCTATTATATTTCCATCAGCGTCTATCACATTGCCAGGCTTTAAATCTAGTTCTCTTTTTAAAAAGTCTTTTATAGATATGTCTCCGAGCATACATATACCCTGACTATCTTTTTTATCAGCGACATATAAATTATTTTTCTTTGCAATATCACGAACCTTATCTTTCTCTAAATGACCTATTGGAAAAATAGTTTTTTGTAGCACATCTTTCTTAACTTGATACAAAAAATATGTTTGGTCTTTGTTTTGATCAGTAGCATTTACTAGATTACTGCCCTTGATCTGTGCATAGTGACCTGTAGCAATATAGTCAGCACCGTTATCCATAGCGTAATCATAAAATTCTCCAAACTTTATATATTTGTTACAAAAAATATCTGGATTAGGCACTCGATTATTTTTATACTCGTCTAGCAAATAATCTATAACATGTTTTTTATACTCTGATTCTAAGTCTAATGTTACAAATGGGATATTGAGCTGCGCACATACGCGCATAGCGTCCAGTCTATCCTGTTTCCAGGTACACTCGATATAGTCTGGCTGCCAAGTTTTGATAAATACTCCTGTAACATTATAACCCTCCTGATTGAGTAAAAATGCCGACACAGCACTGTCTACACCACCAGAGATGGCCACAAATATGTTTTTTTTCTTTTTTATCTTTGTATTAAGCATTCATTAATTTCTTGTAAACCTCCACCAATGCACGAGTATCAGCTAGGGCGGTATGTGCACGCTTGTTATCGATTTTAAAAAGCTCGCAAAGTGCGCGCAAAGAGAAACTTTGAGCCTGAGGTAAATCATAGAGGCGCGCAAAAGCTATAGAGATAGTGTCTAGTTTTCCATAATGCATTACTGACTCTACTCCTGTCTCTTCAAATGCACGCTGAACGAATGCGTAATCAAATGTTAAGTTATGAGAGACAAAAGTACAAGACTGTGTTACTTTTGCAAATTCCTCCATAGCCGCTTTACGATCCACAGCAAACATCCAGTCTACCTCGTTGTATCCATTTACACGTAACGCCTCCTCTTCAGCTAGTTCTGGTCTCTGCATTTTTATCTTCCATTCTTTCTCTGCGATTATCTCTAATTTAGGCCCCTTACCCTCACGTTCTGTTTGTTTTGCTATTATAACTGCGAGCTCGATTATCTCATGCTTGTTTGGGTCTACCCCCGTTGTTTCTGTGTCTATAAATGCTAAATTGTGTACTTTCATGTGTGTTAATCAAAAGATTATAACATAAAAGTACATTAAAATAATTGATTATTTTAAATGCTTTTCTATATTTCTTAAATGCTCTTTGTATGTTTTCGCATAATACATATTTCCGTCATTGCCAGTGATATAGTAAAGATAAGATGTCTTTGTTGGTTGTCTGACTGCGTTAATGGCATCTAGTCCTGGATTATTGATTGGTACATTTGGGGCACCGTATATCTCATAAGTTGTCTTGTCTACATCAACTTGTAATGGCATATCTATAGATATGCGCTCGAGAAGTATACCTGCAACTATTTTCATATCGTCAACGTTATTGGCCTCACCTTGTACTATGCTGGCGAGCGACAACAACTCTGGCTCAATATAGCCAATACGTTTGTTGAACTCTTTTCGCATCGCTGCTATAACATCAGTAATATCTGACTCTTGTTGAAAGAAATAGGTATCTGGGAATAAATAGCCTTCATTTCTTTTAGCTTCAGCTATAAAGTCTTCTCTATCTATACTTGGCATTCTCCCCACTACGCGTTCCGCTATGTCCTCGGCTGTAAATCCCTCCGGTATTGTTATGGATATTGCAGGCACATCAAATTTACCACTTGAAAACTTTTTAACTATATCTGCCAAATTCGCAGGTCTATCAAACAAATAAAGACCAGCGGCTATCTTTGTGTCTTTGTTTATAAGAGACATCCACGCACGCATAAGCAATGGTGATTTTAAATACCCGTCATCTTTTAAGTCTTGAGATATCTGTAATATGTTTGAACCACTTTTAACTTCAAAGACTTCATTTACAGGAAAGTTAGTTGTCGGTACAAAAATATATGCATAAATAATAGCTACCGCTATGGCAGCTATTATGTATTCCATTATTCTTATTATTCTAGTGTTTCTTTTCATTTAGATTAAAGTGGTAAATTATTTGGAGCATCACCTTTCACACTATCCACCCTACGAATGCCAGGAGTATTTGCAACAGCCCCTGGTAAGTGCCACAGTGTCGCCAACTCTTCCAAATTTAAAACAAAAACTTTATCTGGATGAGGATGATGGAATGGATGTACGAACCCTTCCCACATTATACGTCCAATTTTACGGAAGCCCAATGACTTTTTGAACAGTGCCCAGTCCCACCAGTCATCTATACTGCCTTGTGATATTTTGTTTCTAGATTTGTTAGAGCTTCGCAACTCAACATGCGGATAAAAAGCTTCGCGCTCCACATATGCTTCAAAAAATTCCTCACTACGCCATGGTTTTCTTTTCTTAAAAGTATCTTCCCAATCATAATCATATGGATCAGATGGCGAAGGAGCAAAAGTGTTGAATCCTGGCGCAGAAAAATGTTTGGTGACATTGAGTATGGACTGAATATTCTGTCCGTTGAAGGCTCCTGGTGCGGCTATGTAGACTACACGCATACTGCAATTAACTACGGGCTTTGCGGCTTTTCTCAAGATTAATTTTATGGCATCTTTATCTTCATCAAACATTTCATGTTCTCTCTTTAGACTTCCCTTATCATCTGCAGCATAAACTATAAACTCTTCTTCGTCTTTAAATGTCCCATCTTCTTGTTTAACTTTTTTAGTTCTAGTTTTAGGATTACCAGCATCATCCAAAACTTTATCACCTTTTTTATATTTAGGTTTAGATCTTCTTATACTATCCAGATGCAAATCTACCAATTTTTTAAAAGTTAAATGTTCGTCTGTTAACGTATTGTGAAAAAGTGGTGGAAATTTACTACCATTGTAATTACTCTCATCTTGTACCAAGATCTGATACCAAGCATACTCACCCTTACCAAGCGATCCAAACCATTCCAATATTGGAGTTAGTGGGTCATGTTTAAACTCTTCTTTAGGATCCTTATTTAACTCAAAATCAACATAAGTTTTAATAGGTAAAGCATTGCCGCTTATTTCTATTTTCTCTCTTTTCTCTTTCTTATCTTCATCTTGAAGTACTACTTTTTTGGTTAAGAAATAATCAGATGCCCACATGCCGACACCATCTCTTGGAGATCGGTGATCATAGTATATTTTCTTTACATAGTCCTCTGCCTCTGTTATCTCAATATTTGGATATTGTGAATAAAAATTGTTTTGCACAAGCTGCACAAACTTTCTTTCGGTACGTATGAAAAATCTAACATCTCCTTCGAGAGAAGCTATTTCCAAAGAGAAAAATGCAGGCAAATTGCCTTTTATATTTCTTTTATACCAAGTAGCTATACCTCCAGCTTGTAAAAATGCTCCTGCTGCCATCTCTGTAGCTTGAGGAGATTTGAATATATCTCTAGGAAGCTTTATTTCAAGCAGTACCCAATCTAAACCATCTAAATACTTTTGATTTGCATACATTATCCAAAACTTCCACATCCATGCACACATGAATAAAAACAGAGATATATAAATTAAAAATAAAATTATATCCAAAACGATTTGCATTGTTAATAGTATAACAGCAAATCTAAATATATGAGTCTATGTTTTACACTACGCTAGAGTATAATTCCCAGCGGAATTCTTTTTAAAGTATTTTGCGTTTTGAAGGTTGACAACTATAGTGTTCGGCTTCACATCACGCAGCGCTAGCACCTTGTCTACTATGTCTTGTTTTGACATTGCTGTGCCAGTTTCAGTCATGACAACTTTTATAAGATCACGCACCACACCGCCTGTATGTCCCCAATCTTTCAAACCATACATACCACGTCCAACTAGAATAAATCTTTTATCTTTGATGAGCTCATTGTGGCAAGTTGCAACGTGAGCTTTTTTATTAAAAGTAGAGTTGATTTCTTTTGCTACATCACGGAAATGCATAGGCTTACCTTCACGGCGGAGTATCAGATATGCATAGTCCTTTATACCGCGAGCCTTTACAGCAGAGCTAGATACATGCCCCCATTCATTCATTGGGTTTTTAGCAATAACTTTTGATATAGCCAAGTATCTTTTGATGACATCCTTGTTCTCACGATAATCAGAAGCGAGGGCAGACAGATCAGACACAAAACGAGACACTATCTCCTCCTCTTTTACGAGTTCGTCTTTGTCTACGTTTTTGTGTAATGCAGACAACGCAGTATGAACATGTTTTGCAACCTCATCATCAACACTCCATCTGTGATCAAAGTCATCATCCTCTTTGTGTTTTTTGAATTTAGAAGAAAGGGTCATGAAGAAATTGATGTGATTGTGCACCACCTCGTCATTTGATATATGCTCCATCAAGATTTTCTCTGGTACTATAGACCCAAGCTTCGCAACTATGTCAGCAAGCTCAACAAAAACATTTTCAGCCTCTTTGTAGTCTTTTGACTTTTGTATTGCTCCTATAGCAAAATTCTCAATCTGGCGAACACGTTCACGAGTAATACCGTATTCACGTCCAATAGATTCGAGAGTATTTCTCTCTTTCGCTTCGAGGCCATAACGCTTTGTAATAACTTCACGAGTACGAGGATTCAGAGCATTTAGCAGCTTTTTAGATACCGCTTTTGGTTTAAATGATAGTTGGACTGTTGACATATATTAAAGGCATTTGTAAAGTAATATCATTGTACTATAAAAGGCATTTTTCGTCAAATGACTATATTTACAAGCTTGTTTTTAATGATTATTACCTTTTTTGGTTCAGCGGTGACATTTTTAGTCCATATATCAGTCGCTTTTACAGCCGCCAAAACCTCCTCATCTGTACTATCTTTTTTGGCTGTGATATTACCGCGGAGTTTACCGTTAACTTGTATTACTATTGTTACCTCGTCTGCGATCAATTTGTTTTGATCCCAAGCTGGCCACCCCTTATCTACATACGCAGCACATGTCTCTGGAGCAAATGGTGCGAGTATGGTCATTAGACTGTCATATTCTGCTTGAGAAAGACTATTCTGTTCGAACTCATTCACTAGTATCATCATTTGAGATATAGCAGTATTGAATTTAAAACCTTCTATGTCCTCGCCCACCTTTTTAACTGTCTGATGTATTATGTTTTGATTTTTACATTCAGTTCCTATTTTACTCTCAAGTTTTTTGACTCTCTCAAGGAATCTTTTAACCCCAGCTATTGATTTTGAGTCCCATATACCGATTTGCCCAAATGGACCCATGAACATCACATACATACGTGCAACATCAGATCCATACTCGCGTATAACGTCATCTGGGTTAATAGTGTTACCAAGTCTCTTGCTCATCTTTACTCCACCTTCGCCGAGAACCAGACCCACAGTCTCGAGTCTTTTAAATGGCTCAATATTTTTAACCAGTCCTAGATCATACAGGAACTTGTGCCAAAAACGTCCGTATATAAGGTGACGTGTAGCATGCTCGACACCGCCGACATATATGTCCACTGTACCAAATTTCTCCTGCGACTCTTTTGAGAATATCTCCTTGTCATTGTGTGCATCAGGAAAACGTAGCCAATACCAGCTTGACCCCGCCCATTGCGGCATAGTGTTTGTCTCGCGTTTGAAAAGCTTTGCCTTTGCGTCTGATTTGTCAGCTGAGACGAACTCATTCTCATCATTGATATAGCCATACACATTCGTAAATTCAGATATATTTGCAAGTGGTGATTCACCAGTACCTGTAGGCTCGTAACTATCCACCTCTGGCAATCTGACCGGCAACTCGCTGTCTGCAACCAGATATGACTTGTGATTCTCATCGAAAACAATTGGGAATGGCTCACCCCAATAACGCTGACGAGCGAACACCCAATCACGAAGTTTATATTTCTTTACAAGTTTACCGCCGACAACCTCTGTGATTTTTATACGAGCCTCTTCACTTATCATCCCACTAAATGAATCTGAATTAACAAGAACTCCATCTTTCGTAAATAACTCTTGGGCACTAAAACCGATAACTTGATCATAAGAGTCACCCAGAACAGCACTTACTTGTACAGGACTGTTCACAACTTTTAATTCTTCTATCCCATACTTCTTTGCAAACTCTCCGTCGCGGGCGTCGTGGGCTGGTACGGCCATGATTGCACCTGTGCCATATGAGGCGAGGACATAGTCAGCGATATATACTGGCACCTCTGTTTGATTTGCAGGATTGATAGCTATCACACCCTCAAGATTTACACCTGTTTTCTCTTTACCCTCTGCACCTCTTTCGATATCTGTTTTATCTTTTACATCGGCAATATATTTTTCTACTTCGCTCTTGTTAGTGATAATATTTTTGTCGAGAAGGTCACGCACTAGCGCATGCTCTGGAGCGAGAACTGTATATGTACATCCAAAAAGAGTGTCAGCGCGAGTCGTAAAAACTGTGAACTTGTTTTCAAAGTCTTTACCTTTTATTTTAAAATCTATCTCTGACCCTTCTGATCTGCCTATCCAGTTACGTTGCAAGTCCTTGACCCATGGTTGCCACTCTGTGAGAGTATCGAGATCATCGAGCAACCTGTCGGCATAGTCAGTAATACGCAGCACCCATTGGCGTAGCGGCTTTTTCTCCACCACACTGCCACATCGTTCACATTTACCGTCCTCTAGATCCTCGTTAGCGAGACCTGTCATACAAGATGGGCACCAGTTAATAGGCTCAAAACTCTCAAATGCGAGACCTTTTTTATAGAGTTGCTTGAATATCCATTGTGTCCAACGATAAAACTCTGGGTCAGTTGTGGAGAAGACTTTATCATAGTCATAAGATAAGTTAAGCTCTTTCATTTGTCTCAAAAAGTTCTCACAATTTTTCTTTGTAGATATATTTGGATTGACTTTGTTTTTGATAGCATACTGTTCAGCTGGTAGTCCGAATGCATCAAATCCAGTTGGATGGAGTACATCATAACCTGTCATACGTTTATAACGACTATATATGTCGCTCGCACTGTATACCTTGGCATGACCCATATGCAGACCTTCACCAGATGGATATGGGAACATGTCGAGTACATATGAGGTCTTTTTCATATACTCATAATACTACAAATAAAAAACGGAGTCTAATCGACTCCATTTTTTATTTAATTTTACTTTAACTCCTTAATAACTAGGATATCGTGTTGGATCTATAGTCCTCTCGAAACAATGCTCTCCAGCCTCATGATTCCAATTTGGATTTTTATCTACAGTTCCAGGATAATAATATGATGACACATCCGAGTTGTACCCAGCATATTTTGGTGACATGTAGTCAAAACTTGTATTAGAGCTTTGATCTATGCCGTTCTCGTCATACATGCGAACAGTCTCAAATACAGCACAGAGTTTAAATGTGGCTTTTGTCGGCATATCACAAGTTATCTTTGATATATCAAAATTACCATTTTGATTGTAATTGTTAAACTTGTTTGGATAAAAAGTCACACATTCTTGACCAGATCCTTTTCTCATAGTTGAATCAGAAACTATTTGATATTTGTACACTTCCCCTGTTTTAGGATCTTTTGGCAAAACTTGATAAGTATTCATTGAGTCTGAGTACACAGCCTCTAGAGTCAATGGTAATTTTTTATTGCGCTGCCACATATTGAGTATGTTGCTTTGTGCTGTAGACAGATCCTCAAGTCTAGCTTCATCAAAGCGCATTTTTCTTATCTCTGATGGAGACCCCAGAACGTTGATAGAATATATAACAGATCCTAGAACAAATACAAAAGAAATCAAACTGAAAATAATAGGAGCTTTTGTTTTTTTACTATAATCTCTTTTTAATAAAAAGTAATGGTAACCAGCCAAAGCAAACAAAACTATTAATGCTGTCAACATTTTAAAACCAAATCTAGCCACTAGCTCACCTCCAAGATAGTAGTAAATGGTTATGATAGTTGAAATAAAAATAGAAAATACAGAAACGAAAATAGTAACATAATGAGGCCATCTTAGAGAAGATACATTTCTTCTGTCTGCGTTTTTCTCAAAATATTTAGCTCTGTACCAAGCGAGGGCTAAATATATAGGGAAACTGACAAGCAATACAGCAACAGCTAGACGCACATCCTCATTCATAGCAGATGCATAGTTGTTGTTACTGAGTACATCAGGATATTTCTTGTCTATCGCCGCAAAAACTACTGAGATAAATGCCCCGACACTAGAAACCAAAGATATGAATATCCCTAACTCCAAACCAAACTCTTTTGGAGACATTATATTAGCTGATTCTTTGTTTGTAACCTTAAAGATAAGATAAATAATTCCAAGCAGAATAACTGTTGGTATTAAAATCGATAATAATATAGCTGCGATCATAGTTTTTTATTTTAAATATTTTTAATAATTAGTCCTCGTCATTATTTTTAAATAACGACAGACCCCAGTTAACGATAGACAACACAATACCGAACAAAATAGCCGTAACAAATGAACTGATACTAAAACCTGACAACACTCTATCAACTATCCATATCATGAGACCGTTAATAACTATTGAGAAAAGCCCCAATGTCAAAACATTAATAGGTATAGCTATAAAAGACACTACGGGTCTGATAAGAGCGTTTACTATAGCTAATAACAAAGTAACCAAACCTAATGTGACAAAATAATTCCCTGAAATAACAGCACCTGGTAATAAATATACAGTGATAGCAATTGCTATAGCTGCTAAAATAAAATTTCTGATCATATACTTACAAGTATACTCTTATTATTTTAAATGCAATAGATATTATATTCGAAACAGATTAAGCCTTTATTTGTAAGCCTAATTCTTTTAAATGTTTCTCAGAAGTCGCCGCTGGTGATTGCATTAACAAGTCTTTACCTTCTCCTGTCTTTGGGAAAGCCATAACTTCACGGATATTTGGCTCATTGAGCAGTATCATTAGTAACCTATCAAGACCCCAAGCGATACCACCATGCGGAGGAGTACCAGATCTAAATGCCTCTAACATGTGTCCAAAGTTTTGCCTTATCCTCTCTTCGCTGTACCCCATTATCTCGAGAGTCGATCTCAAGTCATCTGCCATATGGTTGCGTATACTACCACCACCTATCTCGCTACCATTTAATGCCACGTCATATTGAGTTGTTATTATTTCTCCTATATTTGTTTTGTTACGTAACCACTTCATGTGTTCATCTATTGGACGAGAAAATGGGTTGTGAGTAAAAGTCCAGCTGCCGGTATCGTCAACATTATCAGCACCAGTAGGTTCGAACATTGGAAAATCTATAACCCAACAAAATGCTAACAAATCAGGATCGTTTTTATCCTCTCGCAAATCTGGTTTGTCACTGTTGTATTTTTCCATTGCCTCCTTGTAAGTCAACACTGGGAAGGGTACGGTTTGTATCTTTTTATTTGGGAAAAGCTCTGTAACGAGTTTTATCAAAAGATCTTCATTTATCTTGCGTACCTCCTCTGACGTGACAAAGCTCATCTCCATGTCCATCTGAGTAAACTCTGGCTGTCTGTCTCCTCGTCCATCTTCATCACGCATACATTTTGCAATTTGAAAATATCTATCTACTCCACCTGACATTAAAAGTTGTTTATATTGTTGTGGTGACTGTGGCAATGCATAGAATGACCCCTTCCATAACCTACTCGGTACGACGTAGCTTCTTGATCCCTCTGGGGTCGGATTAGTGAGTAATGGCGTCTCAACTTCTAAAAAGTTTTGCTTGTCGAATTCGTCACTGATGAACCTTATAACACGATGTCTCATCTTTAAATTCTAACTTCCTCATTAACCTCTAAACCTGATGTAGATATGTCAAAAGCTGGTGTATCTGCCTCATTCAAAACTTCTATTGATAATAATTCAAGCTCCAGCTCACCATTTAGTACGCCAGCCTTAATATTCCTCTCTGGACGCGCATTTACCTTTGCTTGCACCTTTATAACCCACTCAGGGCGCACACAGCCTGCCATTTGAATAGCGTTTGATCCTGGCAATGCCACAGCCTGCACCTTGCCTGTAATATCGCGCAAATCTAGAAATATCAGCTTCCCTTGGTCACGTCTAATATCAACCCAACCATTTACAGACACCTCTTTCCCAATATGTGCTGATAAGTCTTTTATAAAAATACGCATAGTTATTACACTATAACAAAAAAGTTAATTTTTACAAAACTAATTAATGAGGACTTTTGCTAACGTCCAGTCCCACTATTTCACGTATTTGTTTTATTTTTTGCTGAGCGACAGCTCTAACCCTTTTACCATTTTCTTCTAATAATATATCTAAAGCATACTTGTCACTGAGCAAATCATTATAGATATCCATTTTCCCTTTTCTCCAACCTAAAACTGCAGTAAACAGAGCTTCTTTTGCTTCCTTGTATCCATATCCACCATTTTCAAATTTGGCCCTCAACTCTAAAACCTGATCTTTGTTTAGAAAATGTTTGTGTATATTAAAAATATTATTTGTGTCCGGATCCTTTTTATCTCCAGGCGCTGCACTATCTGTGACTATACTCATAATTTTCTTTTTTAATTCATCTTCTTCACAAAACAAATCTATTTGATTTAAATAACTCTTGCTCATCTTTTGTCCGTCTATGCCAGGGATTATGCCTACGTCATCTATTATTAATTCTTTTGGTAATTTAAAATATTCTATGTCTGAATTTTTAAAATAAGAATTATTAAAATAACCGGCTATGTCTCTAGCATACTCTATATGCTGCTTTTGATCTTTACCGACAGGGACAACGTCGGCATCATATATCAATATATCTGCCGCCATGAGTATAGGGTATGTAAAAAGACCAACATTTACATCTTTGTTCTTGGCTTCATGATCTTTGAATGCGTGCGCTCTCATCATATAAGGCATAGTCACCAGGTTAGAAAATATCAAAGAAAGCTCGGCATGTTCTGGAACGCTAGATTGTTTGAAGAGTAGATTTCTATCAAGACCACAAGCGATATAGGCTGCTGCAGATTTTAATGTATAGTCAGCTAATTTTTGCGCATCGTCAAAGCTATGTAAAGTCGTGAGAGCGTGATAGTCAGCAAGAAAAACAAAAGAATCATAGTCGCCAGAATTTGATAATTCAATATTTTGTCTCATTGCTCCAAAATAATTACCGAAATGAAAATCTCCTGTAGGTTTGATTCCTGATACTAATATCTTTTTGTTCATCAATATATTATAACAGAAAAAAGAGTCTGCGCGAGCAGACTCTTTTTTCTGTTTGCAAACTTTTTAATTTGATTTAGTAGATGAAGCTTTCGCTTTAGCGGCTTGTAAATCTTTTAAAAGACCTTGTACCTCCGCATTATCTGGCAATCTTACAGATAATTCATTTAACACCAACTCCTCCTGATCTGTCAGCCCTATCATCTTGTAAATATTGTATAGATAGAATAGTGGTAAATTGTTAGATGGATCATAAACAAATGCTGACTGTGCATTTTGTGTCATAGTTGTCAGTCTATCTGCTATCTCTTGTTCAGAAGTAGAAGCATTAGCTGATTGCAACTTTGCGAGATCTATATCAACGAGACCTAAATAATAAACATCAAATGGCGCAATAGATATAGCTTTTTTGAGATTAGATTCTGCTATAACTAGCTCATTAGCTGATGCTGCATTATAAGCTTTTACATAGTATGTGCCAGCTATTAATCTGATACTGTTATGAGCAACCCAACCAGCTGAAATACATACCAATACAACAGCGGTTATTTTTGTTAACATTGAGATATTTAGCACATTTATCTTTCTAGACTCGAACAAGAAACCTAATACCAGACCAAACAATACAGAAGCAGCATACCAGAATGGATACGCGTATATTGTATCGAAAGATATAACTGGCTGTAATAATGCTGCAACGACATCAGTTATATTTGAAATACTTCTAGATATTACAGAAAATAGGAATGGCAGACCGGCCGCGACAAAGGCACTAGCTATCATAACTAGGCGAGCTTTATCTCTCAATACAGAGGCTAGATATATGATAGGGGCTAAACTCACTATAGCCGCAACACTCACTGGTGATATACCTTTTCCAAACAAAACAAATGAATAAGGTAGTGTAGTCTCCAGCACATATGTGTATATAGAAACCGCACCCAATACTACAGTCAATATAGGAAGCAGAACGTTACCCCCGTAGGACTTGTTTTTTATGCTGCCATAAAGAATAACAATTGAAGAAATAAGAAAAACAATACTTGCTACACAAATAGTAACTGCCCAGTGTGGGAAAGTATTTTGAGGCACATATGCACTAGTGAGTATCACAGGTGTTAGTGCAAACAGGTATGTTAATAATGCTGATAAGGAAAAATTAGATTTTGTATTTGAAGATACTTTTGTTTTCATGTCACTCAATTGTATCACGGTGACAGTTTCTATAGTTGTGGATAGCAATACTAAACACCCTCTTCTTTCAACTCTTCAACCAAGGTTTTAGCTTTTTTAGAAAGCTTTTTTGGTAGCTCAATTATCAATCTAACAATAACATCACCTCTGTTTCTCTTGTTAGTGTTTGGCACACCGCGTCCAACAATCCTTATCGCTTCACCTATACTAACACCGGCCGGTATTTCAAAAGAAATTTCCCCATCTATACCAAATAGATTTTCTTTTTTACCCAACAAGGCATCTGATAGTTTTATTTTGTGATTGATGACAAGATCATATCCCTCTCTGTGCCAATTTTTATCAGATTGGACCCTTATCTTAACAAATAAATCTCCCGCCTCTGCAGACTTCACAGCCTCTCCTTGTCCAGCCATTTTAATCATTTCTCCGTTATTGATCCCAGCTGGTATGTTTATGGTTATTTCTTCACGTACCTGCTTAACTCCGGCACCCTTGCAGTCACTGCAGCTTTCTTTTGGAACAGACCCAACACCTTCACAAACATCACAATTCTTTACAGTTTGAAATGCCCCCATGAATGTCTTTCTGGTTTCATGTATTTTTCCTTTACCATTACAGGTCTCACAGGTCTTTGTACCTGCTCCAGGTTTTCCCCCTGTAGCGTTACAGGTTTTACATTTTGAAACTTTTGATATCAAAACTTTTCTTTCTGTACCAAAAACACTTTCAGCAAAAGGTATCTCTATCTCGAGAGACATGTCACGCCCCCTTCTTGACCTAGCTCCTCCTTCATACCCAAAACCAGAAAACATATCTCCAAATATGTCACCGAGATCACCAAAATCAAACTGCATATCACCACCAAATTGCGATGGATCAAAACCACCAAACCCTCCGAATCCAGCTCCATGATTTGCACCAGGATTAGAATGAGAAAAACTCTCACCATACATGTCATACTCTTTTCTCTTTTTATCGTCACTCAGTATCTGATAGGCCTCATTAACCTCTTTGAATTTTGCCTCATCACCACCCTTGTCTGGATGATGTTTACCGGCCAGTTTGTAAAAAGCCTTTTTAATCTCCTCTTTACTGGCTGATTTTGTGACCCCAAGTGTTGAATAATGATCTTTTTTAGCCATATTAAGATGAAATATAACACAAAGCCGGTTGCGTACGCAACCGGCTTTGTTCCACTATTTTCTTAAAGATTATTTACTTATTCTCCTCACTACCCTCTTCAGGATTTGATTCTGCCTGTGGTTCAGCATTTGGAGTTGCTTGCTCATTTGCTGTCTTCATAGCTTCACCGATTTTCATCATTGATGTGTTGAGTGCATCACTAGCTGATTTGATCTTCTCAACATCATTGGTGTCTTTTGCAGATTTGAGTTCTGATATTTTATCCATAACTTCTTTTTTAATATCATCACTGATTTTTCCCTCTGCATCTTTTAATGCTTTCTCAGCAGTATGAATTAATTGATCAGCAATGTTTTTAGATTCTGCTGCTTCACGTTTCTTTTCATCTTCTGCGGCATTGGCTTCTGCATCAGCTTGCATCTTTGCTATTTCTTCTTTTGAAAGACCAGACGATGCCTCTACTCTGATCGATTGCTCTTTGCCACTTGTTTTATCTTTTGCTTTTACATTCAAGATTCCATTTGCATCTACATCAAATGTAACCTCAACTTGTGGAACTCCACGTGGAGCTGGTGGTATACCATCAAGGATAAATCTACCGAGCGACTTGTTGTCCGGTGCCATTGCGCGTTCACCTTGGACTATATGTATCTCAACACTAGTCTGATTATCGGCTGCTGTAGAGAATGTTTGTGAGCGAGATGTTGGTATTGTACTATTTTTCTCAACAAGCTTTGTTGCAACGTTACCCATAGTCTCGATACCGAGTGACAATGGTATAACATCGAGTAGTAATACATCTTTCACATCACCTTGTAACACTCCAGCTTGAACAGCTGCACCGAGGGCTACTACTTCATCTGGATTTACAGATCTATTTGGCTCTTTACCAAACAACGCCTTCACAGCCTCAACTATCATTGGCATACGTGTCTGACCTCCCACCATTATGATCTCGTTGATGTCAGATTTTGAAAAATTAGAATCTTTCAAAACTTGCTCTGTGATTTTGATTGACCTCTCTACAAATGGTCTAGCGATATTCTCCAGTTGTGCGCGAGTGATGGTCACATCAAGATTCTTTGGTCCCTCAGCACCAACTGAAATGTACGGCAAGAATATCTTGCTCTCCACCTGAGTAGACAGCTCGTGCTTTGCTTTTTCTGCGGACTCATCCAGTCTTTGCATTGCTAGACTGTCACTGGTTAGGTCTATACCAGTTTCTTTTTTAAATTGATCTTTGATATATGCAACTATCTCCTGATCTATATCACGACCTCCGAGATGACTGTCTCCACCTGTAGCTTTTACCTCCACCACCCCATCACCCACCTCGAGTATCGATATATCAAATGTACCTCCTCCGAAGTCATACACCGCCAACTTTTCATTTGCTTTTTTGTCGAATCCATAGGCAAGAGCTGCAGCTGTAGGTTCATTGATGATGCGTTTAACATCTAACCCCGCTATCGCTCCAGCGTCCTTTGTTGCCTGACGCTGTGTATCGTTAAAATATGCAGGCACTGTGATCACAGCCTCGGTGACTTTTTCACCTGTCTTTGCCTCCACGTCTGCCTTTATCTTTTGTAATATCATTGCTGACACCTCCTCTGGTCTCATATCTTTTCCACCGAGAACCACTAACACACTGTTGTTTGGTCCAGACTTTACCTCATATGACACACGTCCGATGTCATCACTTACTTCTTTGTCAGAAAATGTATGACCCATGTATCTCTTTACACCATAGATAGTGTCTTTTGGATTCATCACTGCTTGACGCTTTGCAAGTGCTCCCACTGTACGCTCACCGTTTTTAGATACACTCACTACTGATGGAGTAGTACGTGAACCTTCGATGTTCTCGATTATTTTTGGTACACCTCCTTCCATTATCGCTACCGCTGAGTTGGTTGTTCCCAAGTCTATTCCTATTATTTTTGCCATGTTTTTATTTGTTTAAATTTATATTTATTAAGACGAACTTTGATAAGTAAAATTACGGTCTCGCCGGTGGTGCTAGCAAGTTAGAATATATTATAAAATCACTCTTAACAGCAACTCTTTTGTAATTAAAATTATTATTTACACCTAATGCAACTTGTTTAAACTTTGTGAAAATATTCTTTACATATTTTACAATTTCATCAACGCTGTCTCTTACTTTTTGGACTATATTAAATACAAAATTTACAATCACCAAAAATACAGCAAATATATTTTCTGCTATTTCATATGCCACTATATATTTTTTCTGTATTATGATTTGCATTATTTTTTATAGACCTTCACTTTTGCTGGCCTCACTATCATGCCATTCAGTTTGTATCCACGCATAATTACTTGGGATATCTTCTCATTTTGATTCTCATCACTTGTTTCTATACTCTCAAGAGCCTCATGGAGGTTCGCGTCATATGCTTCACCTACTGCACCAAATGCCTCGAGACCTTCACCGGCCAGCTTATCCTCAAAGGTTTTAAATATATACTCGATACCCCCACGCCAATTAGCATCCACTGCCTCCCAAGCAGCCTGGTTGCTGCGTGCAGCATCATAAGTATCGAGAACTGGGAGTAAATCCATTACGAACTTTTTAATAGCGTATTTACCAATTTCAGCTTTTTCGCGTGTTATCTCTTTTTCTCTATTGGCATAGTCAGCCTGAGCACGTTGCCAGCCAGACAGATACTCTGCCTTTTCCTCTTGCAGTTTCTTGATTTTCTCTTTCAATTTAGCGACAGAGACTTTTAGGCTCTCCTCACCACTTTCATCCAAATCTTCAAAAACAACATCATCTTCATTCATATGTATTATTTATATACAAAACATGGTTTCATGTCAAGCATAAAAAAAGGCTGGCGATCGGAGGATTAGTTCGAGCCAGCCTGGAGGAAAACTTGGATTAACTTTCGTTACCCTGAGGAGAGTTCCAAGTCATCGCCGACAGGGAATTAACCAGCGATGCAAACATATTAACACAAAAATTAACTACAGTAAAAACAAAAACTCCCGTACGGGAGTTTTTGTTTTGTAGACTTTGGACTAGCGTTTTGA
The DNA here is from genome assembly GCA_964420875.1 of uncultured Candidatus Saccharibacteria bacterium. Lineage (GTDB taxonomy): Bacteria > Patescibacteriota > Minisyncoccia > Phycocordibacterales > UBA5272 > JAUPVO01. The sequence continues at coordinate 130,133 of CAYQUK010000001.1, read as the reverse complement.
CCAAGTTGGTGCCTTGCGAGCTTTTTTCAATCCTGGTTTCTTTCTCTCTTTTGCACGAGGATCACGTTTAAGGAATCCGATTTTCTTTAGAGTAGAACGAAGCTCTAAATCATGAGCCACAATAGCACGAGCCATACCATGACGTACCGCCTCTGCTTGTGAATGTATACCGCCACCATTAACATGTGCTGATACAGAGAATGTTGTTGATACTCCTGATTTTGGAAGAGCCTCACCTGCAATCATTTGCATTTCTTTTGTTGGGAAGTACTCTTTTACCTCCTTGTCATTGACCATAAAAGTGATCTTTGTAGACGGAGTTATACGAACTCTGGCTACTGATGTTTTGCGGCGACCTATTCCTTCGATGTATTTTGATGTTGACATATATATAAATTATTCAGTTATCTCAAGATTCTTCATACGAATATCTTGGAGTTTGTTTTTTGGAAGCATACCGTAAATAGAATGCTTGATAAGCTCTGCGTACCCTTTTCTGATTATGACTTTGTTAAGAGTTAATTCTTTCAATCCTCCTGGGAATCCTGAGTATCTCTTGTGTAGCAACTCATTCATTTTGTTACCAGTTACACGCACCTTTGCAGCGTTAGTAACGAGCACAGACTCATCCAATACTTTATTCTTAACAAAATCAATTCTGTTTTTCCCATTAAGAATAGCCGCTACTTCGCTAGCTAGGCGTCCTAATGATTTTCCTGTTGCGTCAATTGTGTATTTCATAAAGTTTAGATAAATTCGATAATAGCCATCTCACTAGCGTCAGACAAGCGTGGATTGAGACGTATGATACGAGTGTATCCACCTTTTACGTCTTTGTACTTTGGGGCATACTCACTCCATAGCTTGTTTATCTCTATGTCATGATTGTATAGTTTTGAAGATGCTAAACGGCGAGCTGGTATAGTACCATCCTTTGCATATGTTACTAGTCTCTCAACAAATGGACGAACCTCCTTGGCACGAGCAATAGTAGTCTCGATACGACCGTGTATGATGAGTGAACTAGCAAGACCTTTAATAAAAGCCTTTCTGGCGTTTTTCTCTCTTCCGAATTTTCTGATGGCTTTATGATGCTTCATAGCGGCAAATTATAACACTTATTTTAATAAATTTCAATTACTCCTCTTTTAGAGTAAATCCATAGTTAGCGATAACCTCTTTTATCTCGTTGATACCCTTGTCTCCCATACCTTCTATCTCTTTGATGTCAGTTAATGACTTGCGAGCTAGACCTCCTAAAGTTTTTACTCCAGCAGCAATAAGAGTGTTGATAGTTCTCGTTGAAAGAGTGAGATCTTCTATTTTTGTTTTTGTAACGTCTGTGTCTGCTGACTCCTCTACCACATCTCCTGCTACAGCTGGAGTAATCACCTCGTCTTCTCTAGAAGAGAACTCACGATAACCGATAATAGATTGCATTTGGTGAATCATTGTTTGTATTGACGACTCAAAAGCTTCCTTGGCAGTGATGCTACCATCTGTCTCGATAGATATACGGAGTCTGTTGTGGTCAGTTCTGTCTCCTACACGCATATTCTCAACCTCATATGACACACGTCTGATAGGTGTAAATGATGCGTCCAAAACAATAGCACCAATATCAGCTTTGTCTTTTGAAATCAACTCACGAGGCACATAGCCTAGACCTTTCTCAACGGTAAGATTGATAGAGATCTCTTTGTTGCTTGTTATTTCAAAAAGGTATTGATCTTTGTTTACAACTTCAACTTGTGAAGGAGTGATAATATCTTTTGAAGTTACAACCTTTGGACCTTTTACAGAAAGACTGATCTGAGTCTCTTCGTCAGAGTGTAACTTAAAACGTACCTTTTTCAAGTTTAAAATTATTGAGATAACATCTTCTTTTACTCCTTCTATTGTAGAAAATTCATGCTTTACACCATCAATACTGATAGATGTAATAGCGGCACCAGGAATAGAAGAAAGAATAACACGACGCAATGAGTTGCCGAGTGTGTGACCGTAACCTGGGTATAGACCGTCAACTTCAAAAATACCTACAGTATTTTCATCTTTTATAATTTTTGGCTTTGTTGGGAGAAGAATTGAATGTGATGACATAATTGGTGAGATTAAAACTTATCTAATAATACTACATATTTCGCCTTTTGGCAAAGGCTAATTGTGGATACTAGCGAGAATAGAACTCTAGAACTTTTTGTATATCGAGAGCATGATCAGTCTCGAATGGGTGAGCTGTTATCTTGGCAGACATTTTAACTGGATCAACAGTCATCCAAGATACTAATTTGTGGTCTTTTAACTTGTCAGCGATAGCGGTGAACACTTTTAATGTTCTGCTTCCTTCCCTAACAACTATCTCATCCCCTACAGTGACACGTAGTGATGGTACGTCTACTTTTTTATCATTAACAACGATATGACCATGAGATACCAATTGACGAGCTAAGGCGCGAGATGTTGCTAGACCCATTCTGAACACTGTATTATCCAATCTCTCTTCGAGTTGCATAACGAGAGCTTGTCCTTCATTAGTTTTGTGTTTGATAGACACAGGTTTTATGTTTTCAACATAATTAGCAAATTGCTTCTCTGAGAGACCGTAAATATTACGAATCTTTTGTTTCTCTTTCAATTGCTCTGAATACTCAGACTTGTTTGTTCTGTGTTTTCTTTCGTTATCTCTGATTCCTGGTGGATATGGACGCTCGATAAAAGGACACTTTGGTGTGAAGCATTTTTCTCCTTTTAGATAAAGCTTTTCTCCAGCTCTTCTACATTTTTTACATTTAGCATCTGATGTCATATGTTTTTAATGAAAGTAAGTTTGATAATGGAAACTAGACGTGTCTAGGTTTCTTTGGTTTTGGCCCATTGTGTGGAACTGGTGTCTTGTCCTCGATACTAGTAACGTCAATATTGAAAGCAGAAAAGCTTCTGATTGCTGACTCGCGTCCAGATCCTACGCCCTTTACTACTACAGATACCTCTTTGATACCCGCTTGGCTTGCTTTTTCTCCTAACAACTCTCCGATTTTACTTGCTGCAAAAGGTGTACCTTTTTTAGCACCTTTGAATCCAAGAGATCCAGACGATGACCAAGCTAGTGAATTACCACTTTTGTCAGTCAAAGTGACTCTAGTGTTGTTATAAGTTGATTCTACAAAAAGAATACCTTCTACAACTTTTTTCTTTAGACCCTTTGCAAGAGATCTTGCTTTTAGAGATCCGTCAACTCCAGAACTATTCTTTTTTACAATTCTTTTTTTTCCCATAATAAGTTTAAATCAAGTTAGAATTTAAATTCTAGGTCTTTTCAGTCTTACGACGACCGCTACCCATAGTCTTGCGCACGTTACCACGTACTGTACGGCTATTTGTTTTGGTGCGTTGACCTCTAGCTGGTAAATGTTTTAGATGTCTTGTGCCACGATAGCATTTGATATCTTTTAGACGCTTTATCTCTTGTTGTATGTCGCGAGATAGGTCTCCCTCGATACGATAAGCCTCTACCTCTTTACGGATAGCAGCTTCTGCATCAGCAGATAGATCTGGGGTTTTGATACCATACTCTACCTTTGCAGCATCTAGGATTTTTCTAGCACGAGATCTACCAATGCCGTATACAGCAGTGAGGGCGATCTCAAGTCTTTTGTTTTCTGGAAGATTAATACCTGCAATACGCATAAATTATTTAATAATAAATTACCCTTGTACTTGTTTGCACTTAGGATTTTTACAAATGACACGAAGGGCGCCTCTGCGACGCACCATCTGACAGTTTGAACAGATTTTTTTAATAGATGACCTTACTTTCATGCAAGTTGCCACAGTATACTATATTTTATAAATATTCACAAGGCCCGACCCCTAAATTCTCTATAAATTATAATCTCCTAACTATTCTACCCTTGCCTCCATATTCATCTAGCTGTATAGACACCCTATCTCCCACCAAAACCCTTATTTTCTTTATACGCATCTTGCCGCCCAAATACACTGTCATTTCTCCTTTTGGAGTAGTGACTCTAAAATGTGTATTTGGTAATGCTGCGATAACTCTCCCGTCGATAACTTCTATTTCTTCTTCGTCCATAATTATATTGGCTGATTGTATACTAGTAGGCACTAGATGGCAATACCTCCTCTATTTTTAATTTGTTAATATTCTTTGGGAAAGAATGAACCCAAAAAGGAGAGATGTCTATATCAGCCTTTTCAACAGAAGGAAAATCTGAGAATACTTGGCTGTATTCATTTTCGTCTTTACCAGCAAGTTCAGACTTTATTTTTTCATAGTCAGTGTCATATATCAGCACACCCTCGCCTTTTAATGTTAAAACGTCTTCTTTTTGCATCGTTGATTTTGGATTTATAGTTAAGGTGGAGTAATCCAAAACTCTATAGGTCTGACCATATACCGAATTAGGCATACTAGTCTTGGCTATCTTTTCAGCTAAAGATTCTTTGGCTAAAAGGTAAACATATGCAATACCTGTGACTTCATAGCTGTCAGCTTTGCCAGACTCGTAAGCTTCTAAATTATTAGAATACTCTATGTATATACTGCTAGTTGCTAGTATGTAATCGCTCGGCACATCTTTTTCTAAGATGATCTTTGTTAGATTTGTTTTTAATGTATTTTGCATACCTGTATCAGCTAGAGCAATAGCATCAGAACTGACTACGTATCTGTCACCGTCAGCTCCTCCAGTCATAGCAACTTTCGATTCGGCATAGAATCCATCGAAACGAGGAGAATTTTTAAATCCTGGTATGGTGAATTTGCTAGGCTTTATATTATAATTTTCACCAAATGAGTCTGCTGTTACTTTTGCCACAACAGACCCTGGTATGCCATTTTTCTTTCCTGGGACAACTACAGAATCTGTTATTCTGAATATGATTCCATTTGGTGCCTCAAAACGAGTATTTTTAACTAGTTTCTGAGTGTCTTCGGTATAATTATTGTATATTGTTATTTGTCCAGCAGCTTTTGATTGGACTTTTTTCTTTTCAGATCTATCCAATGTTTTTTTAATTGTTTCTGTGCTCGATGCCACATACCCCACATCACTAGATGAAGCCATATTGATCTCAGTGTCTACCGCAAATGAATATGTACGAGGTGTAACAGTGATAGTCGCCCCGTTAAACACAAAAGTAAAAAGCAATACACTCGTAACAAATAAAACAAATAGGAATGAGCCGATAAGGGAAAATTTAGATATTCTGAATGGTTTTCTTTCTTCTTCTCTGCGACTGTTATAGAAACTTCTGATGTCATTAGACTCTGCGTTCTCATCATTTTCGTCCTCATATACGTCACTTTCAAACTCTTCTACCTTCCTATACAAATCACGCTGATGCGCGCGCAGTAGTGGAGCCTGATGAACTCTCTTAGATTGAGAATTTGGAGAGCGTCTTTTGATGTCGTCCATAAGTTTGACTATTATCTAAAATAATAGCACGGACCTTTCCACTATCAGTAAAAAACTGTGCATAACTATACCTTTCGATAATACTTTGAAACCAAACTTGATGCTCAGCAACTTTTATATATATTGTTGTTGGTATCCTCTCTATATATGAGATACTATGCAGCGACCACAGTACATATGAGAACCAGTCATTTGCAGCAGACTCTGATAAATTATTTTTTATTGCATGCTGGAGGCCGATCGGTGACTCATACTCAAACATTTTTACACCATTATCAATGTACTCGATATCAGTCTTTTCATTATTTACAATTAGAGTAAGTACATTTTGCATGATTATTTTGATATATAGACAAAAAATGCCACCAAAACTGTAGGTATTACGTACCAGACGAGGTCTGAGGTAATAAACAAATTTTCGCCTTGGAAAAAATAAAATCTTACAGCTCTGTAAATGTAAAATAGTATGAGAGGAACAAAAGCCACCATTGCTGTATATTTCAAGACCTTTGCCGAGTCAGAGTCCGGTGCGCCACCCATGAGTGCAGCAGAGACAAGCAATAAAAATCCAAAAGCAAACCAGAATATAAACATCCCAAATATTTTTATCCAGATCATAATATTAAAAGTGTAGCACATATATAAATTATGCAAATAAAAAAGCCACCGCATTGCGGGGCCTTGAGAGGTGGTTCAGGCAAAGCTAGACCTTGAATGCTAGATGAGGGGCCTTGCCCGTTAATGATCAAACTGTGTGCAGCGCCGGAGAACCGGTGGCGCAACCATACGAGCGTCTAATCGAGAAATTTGCGACGTGGGCAGGGAAGAATTGCGAAATCAACCTGTTGTTCACGTTTTCATCCTTAGTCAAAGCTCTGCCTGTTCCAAGATAAATCCTATCAGATCTACATTTTTTTGCAAATAAAAAAGGTTGCAACGTTCGCAACCTTTTAGAATTTGGCCAGACCCGACAATCTCCAGGACGAAAACCAGACTAATCTAATCCAGTGTTCTCTCTTGACGTACAGAACGTTCATCACTTTTGTTCATCGGATCTGAGAATTTAATTATACTCCCAAAACCACCTCTGCAAACAAAGTTATTCCAGTACTGCCTTGATACGTCTCACACCCTGTGATACAGCCTCTTCTTTCAAGATTTTGAAATGGCCCATATTGCCTGTTGACTCGACATGTGGTCCACCACAGAACTCGAGAGAAAAGTCCCCCACGTGATACACACTCACTAGCGACTCGTATTTGTGGTCGAACACTCCTATAGCCCCCATCTCACGCGCCTTTTCATAAGTTACCTCCTCACGAGTTACTTTTAAATTATTCTTAATCTGCTCATTTACAATGTCCTCGACTTTCTTTTTCTCCTCGTCAGTCATCTTGTTGTCATGTGAGAAGTCAAAACGGAGCCTCTCGCTAGTGATGTTACTACCCTTTTGATACACATGTTCACCCAATACCTCACGCAGTGCCTCATGCAGCATATGTGTCGCTGTGTGATACTTTATCTCCATTTCCCCATCTCCACCGAGCCCACCTTTAAATTTACCCACTGAGGCAGTACGAGATGACTCACTGTGCGCGTCTTTTAAAGTTTTAAATCCTGCCATGTCTATGCTCACGCCTTTTTCTTTAGCAAGCTCCTCAGTCAATTCAATTGGGAATCCAAAAGATTGCAATAGATTAAATGCGTCATTTGCATTTATATCAGTCTTTGATATCTTTTCAAACTCCTTTAGTCCGTTCTCCAAAGTCTTTCGGAATTTTGTCTCCTCTTGGTCGATAATGTTTTTGATCTCGTCTCTCTTAACATTAAGATTCGCATACTCATCATTGTATACATCTATAAAAGTCTCGGCCACGCGAGATGTAAAGTTCTCATTTACATTCAATTTCTTTGCGAATCTGACAGCGCGACGAATCAGGCGGCGTACGAAATATTGCTGATCCTTGTTCCCTGGGAATACTCCATCACCAATTAGAAATGTCGCAGCGCGCAAGTGGTCGAGTATAACGCGGTACGCATAGACATTCTCGTTTGCATAGTCCTGTTTTGATATGTCTTTAATAATCTCTTTCGCTTTTTCAAACACATCAATATTAAAAACATCACTGTCATCATTCAGTGCTGCCACTATTCTCTCTAGTCCTCCACCAAAGTCCACATTCTTTTGTTTTAATTCTTCCACACCCTTTTCTGTACGCATATACTGCATGAATACATTGTTCCCAATCTCGATAAATCTGCCACAGTCGCAGTTCACGTGACACTCCTCGCTAGCCCACTGACTAGCCTTGTGCAACACTTTTTCTTTTCCGTGTTCAAAATCATAAAACATCTCAGTATCAGGCCCTCCTGGCTCGCCTATTGGCATGTTCTCTGGCACACCAGCTCTAGACCACCAGTTTTTCTTATCAGGAAAACAAAATATTCTCTCTCCATCTCTAATCCCATCAACCTCTGACATATTACCAACGTTCGCAGTGATGCCGAGCGATGCGAACTTCTCTTGCCATTTACCTATTGCCACATCATCGCGACCAATACCTAGAGCCTCATTGCCACGATACACGGTAAAATATATTCTATTTGGATCCAGCTTTATTTTGTTAATCAAAAAGTCCCACATTATATCTATTTGCCCCTCTTTGAAAAAGTCCCCCAGTGACCAGTTGCCAAGCATCTCAAAAAATGTCGTATGTCTGTTGTCTCCCACCTCCTCGATATCCTGCGAACGGAAACATTTTTGTGAGTCAGCAATGCGAGCCCCGAGTGGATGTGACTGGCCGAGTAGATATGGCAACATTGGCTGCATGCCAGAGCCTGTAAACAGTGTTGTGGGGTCATTATCAGGCACCAGAGCTGATGATGGCACTATGGCGTGACCATTCTCTTTCATATGTGTCAGGAATTGGTCACGGACGAATTTGGTAGTAGTTTTACTCATCTCTAAAATATAACACAATTTGCTAATCAACGAAATACGGCCTGCTGCGGTCTATCTTTATATGTTTCTCCTCAAATTTTACATGCCCGTCAACAACATCAACCAGGACCACTATCCCCTCTTGAGTGTTTTTAGAGAAATATTGATCGAAAACAAAATTACCAAGTGAATAATAAATAGGCACACCTTTATAATACCCGATATCCTGCACAACATGCGGATGTGCGCCGATTATTAGGTCCACCCCACCATCGATCAGGTCTTCTGCTAATTTTTCTTGATACGCATTATGTATCACATCATACTCATTACCCCAATGCATAAATGCGACAACTAATGAGTCGGAGTTTGCTTGCGCCAAGCTTTTCGCTTTTTCTACTTCAGCATCTCTGTCAAAATTATCAACCACAACATTAATACCAAACACTATTACTTTGTGATCGTCGAGCTCTGTCTCAAAATAATCATTAGCAGTATTCACATAGTTACCAAAATATCCCATACTCATCTCATCTAATACTTTTTTAGTGTTCTTGTATCCAGCAGCACCATGATCATATCCATGATTGTTAGCGAGAGACACAACGTCGAGACCAATGTCTGATAACTTTTGTATGATGTCCTTTCTAAATGAAAATTGAAAACCAAGATTACTGGTATGCTGATGCACGGCCGGTATCGGACCCTCGAGATTACCAATTGTGAGCGTATCCATGAACATTGACGTGACAGATGCGAACATATATTCAAATCCATTTTTATCAATCAACGTCTCCACATATCTGCCAACCATAATATCGCCGACGAACATTATCTTTTGATGGTTTTTTGTCTCTGTTTTACTTCCCACAATATTTGTTCCAATTTGATTTTGAAAATGAAAACTAGTTTTAGTTTTTAATAAGAAAAATATACCAACTATTACCAAAATAAAAACTATTAAATATAAAATCTTTTTCACAAACCTAGTATATATTATCTCAAAACAAAAAGCCGGCGAGCCGGCTTTTGAGTGAGAATTACGCTCATGCGTTTTTAACTTTCTTCATTTTTTGAGTCATATCCCTCAATCTCTGATTTTGACCAGATAAGTCCTTTTTGTTGACCTCTATCAGAGTCAAGCGACCGGCACCATTGGCTTTTCCTTCTTTTTGTTCACGGTAGAACTTTACACTGTCCGGCCATTTTGCGAGTATCTGTCTCGCTTGCTCCAGTGTAACCTGGACTACACTGATCTTGGATTCGGCTGTACCGCGACGTTTCTTAGAAACACAATTCTCCCTCACCTTTTCATTAAACTCTGGACCGAGAAGTTGCCCGATTGACTCGGCAACGTATGAGTGAGTCCTTCTTACATAGACAAAGTAATTTATCATGCTTGCCTCCAAATTGTTTCGAATGTTTACGGGGTCTATTTTCGATACTACATCAAACAAATTTAAAACACAAACAAGATTTTGAGCCGACGACCGGGATTGAACCGGTGACCTCGTCATTACCAATGACGTGCTCTACCAACTGAGCTACGACGGCGAATACGGAGGATTATAACATTTTATTTTTGCTTTGTATCTTTGCTAGAGACTCTTTTTTCCAATCCTCTATTAACTTATGATTGCCACTGAGCAATACCTTTGGTACTTTATACTTTTTATCTGCATACTCGTAAATCTCTGGGCGGGCATATATCTCATGAGTACTGATTCTACTCTCCTCCAGGCTATTCTCATCATTCAGAACGCCTTTTACTTGTCTCGATATTGAATCTATACAGACCATAGCTGGCAACTCGCCACCAGTTAATACATAGTTACCGATACTCCATTCACTGGCCTTTAAAATCTTTTTCACTCTCGCGTCTATGCCTTCGTATCTGCCACATATAAAAATAATATCTGTATAATTTTTAGCAGACTTTTTAGCAATAGATGTATCAAAGTCCTCGCCACCTGGAGAGAATATCACTATTTTAGTTTTTGAATTTGTTTTAGATTTTTTATCTTTCTTTTCTATCTCTTTCTTTATCTTGTCTACACAGTTGATTATCGGGTCTACCCACATCACCATTCCTGGCCCACCAGCATAAGGTCTGCCGTCCACACGGCGATGCTTGTCAGTTGTATATTCACGCAATGCATATGTCTTTACATCTATCAACTTATTTTCTATCGCACGCGAAATTATACTCTCAGCAAAATAAGACACGAACATGTCTGGGAAAATAGTAACTATATGGAATGTTAAAGCCCGTGTCTTCACGGGCCTAACAATAACCTATTTTTCTAACTTTGTCTATATTACTCGTGTATAAATGAGTCTTCAACTGGAGCTGCTGCGTTTTGTACATGAGTACTGCCTGCTGGCTCGTTGATCTTTAGATTCACACGGGCGTTATTCTTCATTCCTACAACACGGAGTATTGTGCGTATTGCCTTTGCAGTATTGCCCATCTTTCCGATAACCTTTGGCATATCAGCTCCATCAACATCCAGAGTAATCAAAACCCCCATCTCATCCACCTTTCTAGTCACTACTACCTTGTCAGGATTATCAACGATAGATTTAACCACGTATTCTACGAATTCTTGATCTTTGTGCATATATTTAATTGTTATGTTAACAGTGTAACAAATAGAGAGCTATTTAGCTGCCTCTTTTTTAACAGGTGACTTCTTTGGAAGAACGTTGATCTTTCTACCTTCTAATACTCCTTTTGAAATCAGTAGATTATAAACAGTTGGACTAGCTTGAGCTCCTACACCCATCCAGTATTTTACGCGGTCAGCCTTGCATTCGAATATACCAGCCTTAACATTATAAGTACCGAGTATCTCTGTGTATTGAGTAGTTTTTGGTTTTAGGTAATGAGGAGTAACCACTAGACGGAAATGTGGGTCATTCTTGCGACCGATTCTTTGTAGACGAATTTTTAGCATATAAATATATAAGTGAAAGTATTATAACACAAAGTCCAAAAATGTAAAAGCTAGGCTAGCCGATGATCTGGTAATCAATTTGGCGGGTTTCGAGGTCGGCGGATTTGACTTTGATTTGTAGCAGGTCGCCAATCTTCCACTCTTTGCCTCCACGCTCACCGAACACACGCTGATTTTTCTCATCGTATGTATAAAAGTCATCCCCCAGGTCGCGCAGTCTGATCATGCCCTCGCATTTAGACTTTTTCTCCTCAACAAATATACCCCATTTAGATACACCGCTCACAACACCAACAAACTCCTGACCAATGCGGTCACTCATATACTCTACCTGTTTGTACTTGATACTGCCACGCTCTGCGTCTGCCGCCTCCTTCTCACGAGAACTCGCATGTGCACATATCTTTTCAAGTGGTGACAACTCCTGCTCTGTCGGCATATCTTTTTGTAATATCCTATTAAGCAGTCTGTGTGTCAGCACATCCGGGTAACGACGAATAGGAGATGTAAAGTGGGAGTAATATTTGAATGCCAATCCATAATGCCCAACATTATTAGTACTATATACCGCCTTTTGCATACTGCGAGTGATATTGGTTTGGAGTAGATCTTTTTCTGGTTTACCTTCCACTTTTTTGAGCAGCTCATTGAGGTCCTGTGAAGGTATAGCACCATCTATGAATCTAACTTTGTATCCGAGAGCGCGTATGAATAGATCTAGGTCATGCATCTTCTCAGCGTCTGGCTTATCATGAATACGATACACACATACTGGATGTTTTAATGTCTGACTGTTTGTGATGAACTCACTCACCTTTTTGTTTGCGAGTAGCATCAGCTCCTCTATCATCTTGTTGGTATCACCGCGGACCTTTATATACACGTCCACAGGCTTGCCATTTTCATCAAGTTTGAACTTTACCTCTTCACTGTCTAGTGACAATGCTCCATTTTCAAATCTGGCTACAGTCATTTTCTTTGCCATCGCATTTAAAATATTTAGCTCTTTGCTATGTATTCCACCAGTATTCATGGACTCTTGAGCATTCTCATATGTAAATCTTTTTGCGCTGTGTATTACTGATCTGCCGTACCACTCACTATGTACATTGGCCTCATCATCCATTACGAACACTGCACTCATTACAAGTCTATCCTTACCCTCAACAAGAGAACATAAATCATTAGAAAGTTCCTCTGGCAACATCGGTATACAGCGGTCAACCAGATACACTGATGTCTCACGCTCTATAGCCTCCTCGTCTAGATGTGTCCCAGGGGCCACATAATAGCTCACATCGGCGATATGTATACCAACTTCGTATTTCCCATCATCGAGATATTTAAATGATATGGCGTCGTCAAAATCCTGAGCATCAGCCGGGTCAATGGTGAACGTTAATATCTCTCTAAAGTCCTTGCGACCGATAAGGTCCTCAGGCACTATGCCTTTTTTCTGTATAGCCTTTGCCTCCTCTGCTACTGCTCCTGTGTGTTGATCGTCAAATCCTCGCTCGATGGCATACGCAAGCATCTCGGCATTGTTTTCACCTGGACGACCTAAGACTTTGATAACCCGACCCCATGGCATCTCGCGTTGATCTTTCCATTCTGTTATCTCTGCGGCAACTTTCATTCCTGGCTCTGCACCCATAGCCATTTCTTTTTTTATCAAAATATTGATATATGTTTTCTTGTCATGAGGAACGAGCACGTATACACCATTCTCCTCTTTTAACATTCCAGCATGAGCACGTTTACCACGAGACTCGATATTGATGATCTTTCCAAACATTTTCCCCTCTGCATCCTTGCCAATCACTTCTACCTCCACCTTGTCACCCTGAAGAGCGGTGTGCATGTGTATATTGCTAACAAAAATGCTCTCGTAATCGAGCTCGGGTACGCGCACATATGCATCAGTGTCTTTTGTTATCGCAACGGTGCCGTGATATGTCATCGCCATATTCTAACACTATTTGACCTCGTCTCCTACGCGTTTACCTTCTATGTATGTCTCGAGGAATTTTAACTCAGCATCAACTGCATCATCCCAATCAGCACCAGTCTCCACAGCACGACGTTTTGCCATATAGTTCACAAATGTTGGATATATCAGGTCTGGGAAAGTATTAAAAAGTCTGTACAGTTCTACTTGATTTTCGAGTGGAAGCGTTGAAATACCTGCCTCAAAAGCCCTAACCTCTGGATAAGAAAGGTTGCTGGCGCGTACTAGATCACGGAGTTGCTTTATAATTTGCTTCATTTATATATTCAAACTAACACTTAAAATACTACAGGTCAAACCCCTTATGCAGTCTTGACTGTTATACCTCTTGCTGTCATTGACGCTATGTCTGCAGCTCTTTTAAGTAACGCCTTAGTGTCTGCATTAGCCGCGAGGAACATAACCTCTGCCTCCTCTCTAGATTTTACATCCAACAAACCTCTTATTTCTGCTGCCATACGCTCTGTATCCAATCTCATTTGCTCTGTTTGTGGGATTTCTAAAATAGGCATATTTATCTCCTCTATTCTATCTGTTAGAACTGGTATATCTTCAGGGGCTTTATTTGGAGATTCGAATGGCATGTTTTTGAAATTATTTTGCAGAATTTATTTTTTAATATTCTGAGTGTACACCCATCTTGCCCACTTAAGCAAATCAAATTTATGTGTTATTATGTTTCTCAATTACCGGATCGTCTAAAGGTAGGACAGAAGCCTTTGAAGCTTTTAATCTTGGTTCGATTCCAAGTCCGGTAGCCGATTTTTAAACGTAAAAATCGCGTCAGAAATTACCAAATTTCGACGTTGATAAGTTATGAAAAGTTTTTCTATTGCTGGCAAAGTTTGGATATACCCTGGTGTGGGTGGATGGCATTTTATATATGTTGATAAAGAGGTGGCGGCAAAAATCAAAAAAGCTGCTAGGACCTATGGTGCTGGGTTTGTAAAAGTCGAGGCGACACTCGGCAAAACATCTTGGATCACCGCCCTATTCCCTCAAACCAAAAACGGAACGTATTTGTTGTCGATCAAATCAGCTATCAGAAAAAAGGAAGACGTCTGGGACGGGGACGAAATCAAGGTAAAAATAAAGTTGATATAACTATTTCCTCTTGTCTATCAACTTTTCTGCATAATCCCAAGACACATCTATCTTTTTGTTTGGATTAAAAATATTCATAGGATCAAATGCTTTTTTTATCTGTTTAAAAATATCTAACATCTTGTCGGTGTACATGTAATGGAGGAATGGCGAGCGTATCAGTCCGTCATTATGCTCACCAGACAGTGACCCGCCATATTGTTGCACCAATGTGTAGACTTTGTCAGAGATACTTTTGATCTGCTCTATACTTTTCTCATCTCTTAATTTCATGAGTGGTATAACATGTATATTTCCATCACCAACATGCCCTGCTATGGTGTATACCAGATCTTCAGAATCTAGTATCTCTTCAAATTTTGGAAGGAATGTTGCGAGATCATAAGAACGCACAACTACATCCTCAATAAATGGCACAGTTCGTACATCTTTTAACTTGCTGCGTAGTAGATTGAATGACTCGCGACGAAATACCCAATACTTTTTTGCCTCTCTTTCTGTTCTAACTATATGAGCACTGATCCTATCTCCCAACTCCTCATCCATTTGAATAGTATTAAAAATCTTTTCTATTTCTCTGGTTTTCTTGTTAAGTGTAGCTCTGTCTTTTTCTACAAACTCTATGAGCATTACAATCTTTGGTATATTGCCACTGATAAGCATTTTGAACTCTGGCCAAAAAAGCTTTGCTAGACTAAACATGCTGCCACCGAGTCTCTTTATAATCTGCGGGAGGAACTTCATAGCTATACGAAATGTGTGGTCGTCGAACACTTCGAAACTCTCTGGAGCGAGGGGTGATATTTTCTCGACTATCATCGGCATATCATTAATGTCCTCGAGAAATACCACTGCCATTCGACTTTTTTCTTCCGCATCTATCAGTTGTATTTTAAACTTTGTCATCACTCCAAATGTACCCTGGGCTCCACAGATTAGCTTTGCCAGATTCATAGCGTGTCTATTTTTGTTATAAACATTCCAAATATAATATCCCGAGCTGTTTTTGGTAACTGTCGGTCTATTTTTTTCTATCTCTCCCTCGTTTTCATTTATGATTTTATACACCGCACGATGTATGTCGCCGTAAAATGTGTGATCATTTTGTAACACATCGTCTAGTACTGGTCCAGATATTTCTTTAAAGTTATAAGCATTACCATCAGCACATATCATTTCTATCTCTTCTATATACTTATCAGTCTTTCCATATTTAAAAGTCTTTTCTCCTGCGGCATTGTTACCAATCATTCCTCCGACGGCACATAGTTCGCGAGATGCTGGATAGCTCGGCAATATGAGTCCACTTTTCAGAGTCTCACGCTCCATATCACGATAATACATACCAGGCTCCACCTCTATTGTTTTGTTTTTCTTGTCTATCTTTATTATGTTATTCAAATGCTCGGTAAAAGATACTAATAGATCTGAGGTGAGAGACCCTCCACTCATACATGTCCCAGCAGATCGACTCGATATACTTATTTTTTCATTGGGATTTTCTTTTTTTATTTTGATGATTTCGTTTACAAATTTAACAAGCTCATTTTTATCACGCGGAGCAAATACCCCACTCGGAACTATTCTAAATATAGAGGCGTCGATAGAGTTCTTTTCTAATGTCTTTTCGTCTCTCTTGATATCAAACTTGCTCAACATGCAAACAGTGTATCATATGTTAGAATGGCCAAATGGAAACAACTCCCAATACAATATACGATCTTCTTGTTATTGGTGGTGGGGCATCTGGAATGATGGCGGCAGGTGTAGCGGCAGAGAGGAGCAAAAAAGTTTTGCTACTAGAAAAAAATGGTGAGCTTGGCAAGAAACTCAAAATCACTGGTGGAGGTAGATGCAATATCACCAACAATGAGCCAGATATTCGCAAACTACTCTCTCACTATGGACCAGCCGCTGACTATCTATACTCAGCATTTGCGCAATTTGGAGTCACGGACACATTTACATTTTTCGAGTCGCGAGGTCTGCCACTCGTCACTCAAAACTTGCAAAGAGTATTCCCAAAAAGTGAAAAGGCGTTGGATGTGTACAGAGTGATGGAAAGCTTTGTACAAAACGAAAACATTACAATCAAAATGGGAACAAGTGTACGTGACGTTATAAAAAATGAAAACGAAATCATAGGGGTGTATACAAATAACGGTCAATATTTTGCTAAAAATATAGTCCTCTCGAGTGGTGGCCAATCACACCCCGAAACGGGATCTACTGGGGATGGGTTTAAACTGTTACGAAAAATAGGACACAAGGTATCGGACTCTACTCCAGGACTGGTACCGCTAGCGGTGTCAGACTCCTGGGTCAAAAGTCTCTCTGGCACATCGCTAGACGAAACAAAGATAACTTTCTTTGTGGACGACATAAAATCATTCTCAAAAAAAGGTCGCATACTGTTTACACATTTTGGACTGTCTGGGCCTCTCATTTTAAACTCTTCTAAAAAAGTCTCTGACCTGTTACATGAAGGTCTGGTAACCGCAACGATAGATATATTCCCTGCTACAGATTTTAATATATTAGAAAAGAAAATTATAGAAACTTTTGATAATAATAAAAATAAACTTTTTAAAAATGTTATCAAGGAAATACTCCCAGAAGGTTTATCTGTTGGAGTTCTCGAGTTATTAGAAAAAGTAAAGCATAACTGGCCGGAAACAAAAGTACATAGCATAACAAAAGAAGATAGAAAGAGAATACTTCATCTATTAAAAGCTATGCCTGTGAATATAGATGGACTGATGGGGTATGACAAAGCCGTGGTTGCTGATGGAGGACTAGATCTGAATGAAATAGATATGAAAAAATGTCAGTCAAAAATATACCCCAATCTGTATGTGACTGGGGATATATTTGATATTTCTCGCCCGTCGGGTGGATACTCGCTGCAACTATGCTGGACCAGCGGATATGTGGTGGGTAAAAATGTAAACTAGTCGTTGTTTTGAACTGGTGCTGGAGATGACACCTCGCTTGCTCCTGCTCCGTAAAAGAAATACAAAGGGAATGTAGTTGTAGCTGCTGGTACTGGCGCTATATTGTCAGATGTGACTATTGTAGTACTTGCTGCAGATGATGCTGTAGCTTTTTTTGTTACTACATATTTTTTAACTGGTGCTGTTGGAACATCTGAAACTGGAGTCGAAGTAGGAACTCCTGTGTTTGTACTTGTAGCCACAACTTCCTCTATCATAATATCCCCATCTTTTACATCATTAAAATCACCATTCCCCCAGGCATAACCTATAAAAATAGCTATTAATACTAATATAGCTGTGGCGATACCCTGAAAATGACTTTTCAAATAAACTAATACTTTTTCTTGCATAATCGGTAATGCTATACTAAATGTAATGATAAATCAAATCCCCATAAAAATAGAAAGAGAGTATGCGGAGGCATCAAAACCTGAAGCAAAAAGGAATAGTAATGACTACAGTGAGATAGAAGAGGGGCGCGTATACAAACTTGGCAACAAAACTTTCTGGCTTTTCTTTTTTATTTATGGGAAGTGGTTTGTTTTGATAAGCATATTGATGGCTGCATTTGTATATGAAATGTATTTTGGATCTTTGCAAACTACTACTGATACATATCTTCGTGACAGCTGGTACAATGAACTATCAAAAGGACTGCTGGCGACATGGATAATAATGGTGGCGTTCTCGATAACATTTGTCGGATATCTGCGTGCCTATGTATTGTACAGACAATACAAATTCCATCTTACCGAGAATGCATTCCATGTGCGTCGTGGTATATTTTCAATCAAAGAAATAGTTATCGCTTATCATCAAATACAAAACGTTGAAATCAGGCGTCCATATCACTACCGTTTGATGGGTCTATCAAAACTAGACATATCACTCAGTAACAACATGCCAGTCGAGTCACATTTAAAAGGCAGCAATCAGACCACATTACTCCCTGTTCTCGATCGCACCCTCGCCGCGTCCCTCGCTCACGAGCTCGTCCGCCGCGGATCAACATTTGGTAATGATTTGACAAATCGTAACTAGATGGGTATTATAAAGTTTGGTCAACTAGGGAGAGTTTTATGAGTTCAGTTTGCACAGAAGCAGATCGCAAAGGTCTTGAGGACTTTGTAGATTATGCTGTGGAGATCGCACATGAAGGCGAAAAAGTATTTGAAGAAAAACTGTTTGCGTTGATATGTCAGATCCCAGTTGCGTTTATGGATGAGCTTCTGGATATGCTGACTATCTTCGAAGAAGAGCTCGGCGCCCTATTCCAATATGTTCGCGCATTCGCCATTGAGCGTAAGCAGGAACAAAAAATATTGGGGTGGGCGTGATGGCTTACGAAACAATGACGCCAGAGTTTGCCGTAGAGGCGGTAGACCATCACCTCTTAACCATAAACAAATACTTAGGGTCTGGGAACAAGATATACATTGATGCGGCAAAAAAACTTGCGGGTGACGTTAAAAAACATCTGGAAAGGTGTACTGACGAAACCGTTAAACGAGAACAAATCGCAAGGATAGACGCTGCATTCGCCGTCAAAGCTTAACCCTGCTCCACCATCGCTCCAAGGGCTGCCATCACGGCAGTCTTTTTTTCTTTTGTGAATTCAAAAATAGGTTTCTTTTCTAACAGGAAAAGTAAATTTTTAGCAGTGAACAATGTGTCGTGAGCAGCAACAAAGTCAGCAAAATCCACCTCTACGTCTTTTGCTACTTTTTGTCTTACCAGCATACCCTGACGCAAAGTCTCGAGTATCTCATCGTAAAATCCATCCCCGATTTCTAATTGCTCCAATATCTCAAAAACACTTTTTATATTTTTTTCATGTACAGCATCAAGAACTTTTAATACACCCTCTTGATTCCCAACTTTGAAAAAGTCTTTTACACTATCAAAATTTATATCCTCACCTATACCATGCACCACAGTCTCCAGATTGCTGAGCGCATCACGAAATGATCTGTTACTCTTGCTTGCTATTAGTGAGACTGACTCTTTGTCTATTTTTATTTTCTCTTGCTTTGCAACGTGTGTTATCTGTTTTACAAGATCTTCGTGAGTGGCACGTTTAAAATCGATGATCTGACAACGAGAACGAATGGTAGAAAGTAACTTGTCAGCATCAGTAGTACAAAGTATAAAAATAATATGTGATGGTGGCTCCTCTAGAGTTTTCAGCAGTGCATTACTGGCCTCTTTTGTTAACATATGTGCCTCGTCCAAAATGTAAACTTTGTATTTTGAAAATACTGGCATGGTGTGTATCGCCTCACGCAAATCGCGAGCCTCATCTATACCTCTATTGCTCGCCGCGTCCATCTCATATATATCCTGACTGTCAGTCCCGAGAGCCTTTGCAAATATCCTGGCGATACTGGTTTTACCTGTACCATGCCCTCCACAAAATATATAGGCATGGGGAATATTTTCTGTTTTTGCTATTGATTGCAGTGTCGCGACGGCAGCATTTTGCCCCAATACTTCATCAAAATTTGTTGGTCTATATTTTCGATAAAAACTCATTGGTACATTGTAACACTTCTCCATAATCTTTACACTCGAATAGTTTTTCACGCAATTCCTTTGCGCCGGCAAAGCCATTTACATAGGCTTTATAATGCTTTTTCATAACTGAGAAGCTTTTTATATCCCCAAGCATCTCCTCGTACAATTTTGTATGCTCGAGCATTATTTGTAGTTTTTGTTTTAAATCTGGCACTGCGCCATTCCAATCAAAAAGCCACGGTGAACCGAAAACTCCTCGCCCAATCATAACTCCATCTATATTATGATTTTCCCATTTTGATTTTGCATCTGCCAAGTCTTTTACATCTCCATTTGCAATATATATAGTGTTTGGTGATACTGATTTTATAAAATCCCCAATCTCACTCGCCAGCTCCCAATGAGCGTCAACCAGTGACATTTCTTTTCTGGTACGCAAATGCACAGTCAGTACCGGTAGATCACATTTTAATATTGCCCCGAGCCACTCTTTGTACTCCACTTTGTTCCACCCTATTCTAGTCTTCACAGTTATGGGCATGTCACCTGCAGCAGACTGTGCTGCGCGTATCAGCCTCACGGCTAGCTCTGGAGTGGTTATAAGTTTAGCTCCTGCACCTTGATTGCCAATAATGTCTACAGGACAACCCATATTAATGTCCACTCCATCAAAACCGAGCTCACGACAATACTTTACAGCATTGTGCATATTTTCTGGATTAGAAGTAAACAGCTGAGCCACCACTGGCCTCTCTATTTCTGCATACTCCAGATCTCGTTTTAACACCTCTCTCCCTGGACTACACAGCCCATCAGCAGATACGAACTCTGTCCACATCACATCCGGCCCACCACCAACTTGTCCCGTGCGGCTGTATTTACTTATCATTTGTCTGAACACCACATCTGTCACGTCCGCCATGGGGGCCAATACGACAATAGGCCTGTCCTCATTAACGGCCTGTTGTTGTACTTTGTTCCAAAATGTTACTTTCGGTTGTTGTAGCTGAAATGTGTTTTCCATTTTTATACTTATAAAATACCTTATTACCAAAACGTATATCGATATACTCTAACATATTTTCTGGATTTTTCTGACTGATCTGAAAAATCTTATTATCTATTATCGTAATCAAAGTATTTATTATTTTCTGATTTTCTGTTTTTAAACTAAAAATAATTTGAGCCAGATCAGTGTCAACATATACATCTCTCCATTCATCAACATGTATGTCACCTATTACCAATTTTTTACTTTCGAGTAACTCAAAAACATTTTGAATTATTATCCTATCTGATTTTGATAGTGTTGTACTAGCTGACAAGCCCGGAGTGATGACGTCTTTTTCTATTTCTTTAAAAGAGTTTGGATAGACTATTCTGTCCCATTTTAAGCCTAGCAAAATACCTGTTGCCAGTACTGCAAAAATAGTAGAAAATATTAAAACCTTTTTTAACCACTTAAGGTCTACCGAGAAGTGTTTTGCCCACATAAGGTATTAAGACTTCTGGTACCGTTACTGTACCGTCAGCATTTTGATAATTTTCAATAATAGCAGTGATAAGGCGTGGTGTAGCTGCAGCTGTGTTGTTTAGAGAATGAGCAAACCTCATCTTTCCGTCAGTATCTTTGTATCTGATATTGAGGCGTCTAGTTTGGAAGTCGTGGAAATAACTACAGCTATGTGTCTCACGATATTTATTTTGACTTGGCATCCAGGCCTCGATGTCATATTTTTTAACTTGACCCAATCCTAAATCCGCTCCACAGTTCACAACAGTGTGATACGGTATACCCAGCTCCTCCATCATCTCCTCTGCGTTACGTAGTAGCTCCTCATGATGCTCTACTGACTTCTCATGAGATGCCTCGCAAAGTATCACTTGTTCAAGTTTGTAGAACTCATGCACACGGACCAGCCCCTTCACATCTTTACCATGGCTGCCAGCCTCCTTGCGAAAACATGTTGAAAATGCCAAGTATTTCTTTGGTAGTTGCGGAACATCCATAACCTCTCCTGAATGGTAAAACATAGTTGCTACCTCACCAGTACCAGATAAATAATCATCTCCATCTTTATACAAATCATCTTCACCTTGTGGTAAATATCCAGATCCAAGTAGTGTCTCACGCTTTACCATTGACGGCACTATCATTGGAGTAAACCCTTTCTTATTCCACTTTTGCATTACATATTGCCATACTGCCATCTCTAGTAGTGCTGCATCGTTTTTCAAAAAGTATCCACGAAATCCAGAAGTCTTTGTGCCGCGCTCAAAATCAACCATGTCACCCATCTCCATTATTTCAATATGATCACGGACCTTGAAGTCAAAAGTTTTTATCTCTCCCCATTTTTTAACCTCTACATTATCAGCATCACTCTCTCCATCTGGCACACTCATGTCTGGGATATTTGGTACAGCCAGCATCAACGCACGCCAATCTTTCATTATGACCTCTAGCGCCTCTTCCTCTTTTTTAAGTTCGTCTTTAACAACTTTCATTGACTCCAACAAGGCATTACGCTCATCACCGGCAGACTTTTGTATTTGCTCACTAGCTCCACTTTGCTTTGCTCTCAATTCCTCGGCACGCTTCATTATTTCTAGTCTTTGATTGTCTAGATTTACCAGAGCATCAACATCAAATTTTAACTTCTTTTTAATGGCAGCTGTTTTAATAATCTCACTATTCTCACGGATGAATTTGATATCTAGCATAGTCTGTACAGTGTATTAACGATTATACTTTTTGGCAAGTCTAACCCTATTGAGTTCACGCATCAATGTACTGTTGCTGTCGAGCGACAAATCGTCCATTTTCATAGTCTTTAGCTCTTTTGCGCGCTCGAGAGCTGCGTTGGCTTTTTCTATGTCAATATTTTTAACATTTTCATTGTGCTCGAGTAACACCGAGACACGAGTGTGACCTTTATTGTTTTCAATATTTATCACTCCGTTATAAGCCGCAAATACCTCCTCATCTGTACCGCGATTAAAACGTATCTCACCAAAAAGTATCGTCGACATTATCGGCTCATGACCAGCTAAAACACTAATAGTCCCAGACGAACTAGGAAGAGTAACCCTGTCCACCTCTCCATCAAATATTTTCGCCTCTGGCGTTGCTATGTAGAGATGTATCATTATTATGCTGTTGCTACTTTTTCAACTGTATCTATACCTCCCTTCATATAGAAATTCTGCTCTGGCACATCATCATGAGTACCATCGAGTATCTCTTTAAATGACTTGATTGTGTCCTCAAGTTTTACATACATTCCTGGACGTCCTGTGAACTGCTCAGCAACGAAAAATGGTTGAGAGAGGAACTTTTGTATCTTGCGAGCGCGTGACACAGTTTTCTTGTCTTCATCTGACAACTCATCCATACCTAGGATGGCGATGATGTCTTGCAAATCTTTGTATCTCTGCAGAATCTTCTGTACACCACGAGCAACATTATAATGCTCCTCACCTACTATCTCTGGAGACAATATTGTTGATGTTGAGTCGAGCGGGTCTACAGCTGGATAAATACCTAGCTCTGAGAGTGGGCGAGAAAGAGTAACCGTTGAGTCAAGATGAGCAAAAGTTGTCGCAGGAGCTGGGTCAGTAAGGTCGTCTGCTGGTACATACACTGCCTGTACTGATGTGATGGACCCATTTTTAGTACTGGTGATACGCTCTTGTAATTGACCCATCTCAGTAGCTAGTGTTGGCTGATACCCTACAGCTGATGGCATACGACCAAGTAGCGCCGATATCTCTGATCCAGCTTGAGTAAAGCGGAAGATATTGTCCACGAACATCAGAACGTCTTTGTTCTCCTCATCACGGAAATACTCCGCCATTGATAGAGCTGACAATGCAACACGAGCGCGGGCTCCTGGTGGCTCATTCATTTGACCGAAAACGAGTGTAGTCTTGTCCAATACTCCCGACTCCTCCATTTCTCTGTACAGATCATTACCTTCACGAGATCTCTCTCCTACTCCAGCAAATATCGAGTATCCACCATGCTCTGCGGCGATGTTACGTATCAACTCTTGGATGATAACAGTCTTACCCACACCAGCTCCACCAAATAGTCCGACCTTACCACCTTTTAGAAATGGACAGATCAGATCGATAACTTTGATTCCAGTCTCTAACACTTCTGCTTTTGTAGATTGATCTTCAAACTTTGGCGCCTCACGATGTATAGAGTAGAACTTTTTTGCATCTACTTTACCTTTGTTATCTATTGGGTTACCAACCACATCAAACATTCTGCCTAGTACTTCTTTTCCAACTGGAACACTAATAGAAGTTCCGGTATCTATCACCTCAGTACCACGAGCCAACCCATCAGTAGTAGACATAGCAATAGCGCGCACCTCAGACAATCCCAAATGCTGAGCAACCTCTAGCACTACTACCTCTTTACCATTTTGTACTGTGAGCGCGTTTTTGATTGCTGGCAAGTGACCTTCGAAAGAAATGTCTATTACTGGACCGATGATTTGTGTGATTTTTCCTGTGTTCATAAGTTAATTTTACCGAGATATTATAACATAAAAGCCACTCGCTAGCGAGTGGCTTTTATGTTATTTATTTTGAAACTAGTAGTTGTACCAACCTTGATATCTACACATTCCTGGCTGTGTGCCATCATATGCAAATGTCTGATATTGTACAGCAGTGTAACCGGCCGGACAGGTACAGCGAGATAGGTCGACTTGAACATTCTCACCTACTGCACAGATGTTATTGTATTGATTTCCATTGTTATAATTACAATTTCCATAGTAATTACAATCGTTATAATTTGGATTATTATTGTATCCTCCGTTATAGCTTTGGCACATAAATGTACCTGATCCATAAGTCATAGCAGTATATCCAGATGGACATACACATGAGTTAGTAGTGTAAATAGTATTTAGATTACAAGAGATTGTCCCATTGTTGTTGCCAGGATTATACCCTGTACCGTTTTGGCATGAAAATGCACTGCTTCCAGGTATTGTGTACATAGCATAGTAACCTGTAGGACATATGCATGAGTTAGAAATATATGTTGTATACAACGCACATGTAGTTGTTGGATAAACTGGGTTGTTGATTGTTCCACATGTTCTGGATTGTAGAGCAGCACGAGTTAGATTTCCAAAGTACCCCGTAGCAGAAAGATTATTTGCAGACTGGAAACTTCTAACAGCATTAAATGTCGCATTACCGAAAAATCCTGTAGGATCCTGAGACATATACCCAAGCTGATTCATGGCCTCTTGAAGTTTTGATACTTCGCCACCAACAGTACTATCCTTATCACCTTTTCTCATATTGTATGAGAGGTTGTAACAAGTAGCAGATTGCACTGGATTAGTATCATAATCACCATTACCATTGTATGGTGGGTAAATAGATAAGGCAAAAACAGCCTGACTAGATATAGAAACTATGGCAAATAAAGCAAATAATCTTTTCATATATCTGCATACTACATTTAAATAAAAACTGTGTCAAGTCTATCAAACCTACTTCGCGATAGCCATTGCTCCGGATGATATTTCGGCTATTTCCTGGGTGATGCCTGCTTGGCGAACTTTGTTGTACCACAGCTTTAGCTCGTCGAGCATCTCTCCAGCATTATCTGTCGCAGTCTTCATAGCCATCATACGCGCAGCGTGCTCAGCAGCTGTAGAACGGGATACAAATCCAGCTATCAAGTTCTGCAATAGTATTTTTATAGCTTGCTCATACACCTCAGTTACACTTGGCTCAAAACTGTACTCAAGACCATCAACGTTATTTTTGTTATCAATATTTTTATTACTAAATGGTAAGAGCTGTATAGTGTCTACGCGTTGAGAGTTAATATTTTCAAAATCAGTGTATACGATATCCACCGCAGAATATGTCCCCTCAAGATACGCAGCGATGACAGTCTTTGTCATTGCTCTCGCATCAGAAACAGCAAAAACTTTTGCATTAAAAGATGCGATGATAGCCGAGTCAGTACTTTCAAATTTCTTTGCTATTTTCTCACCGTATTTACCGACGCAAATCATATCAACTTTATGATTGTTATCCTTATTATATTTATACACCTTACGATATATATTTGTGTTGAATCCTCCGCAGAGCCCTTTCTGTCCTCCGATTATTATTAGTAGTTTCTTATGGCTATCATTTTGCATCATTAGTGGATGTTTTTCACGCTGCTCACCAAGTATCGCCAACACTCTTTTTGCTTCCACAGTAAATGCCTTGTACCCCTCTGCTAGAGCTAGAGCCTTTTTCATTTTTGCCACAGACACCATCTCCAT
Source organism: uncultured Candidatus Saccharibacteria bacterium (assembly GCA_964420875.1). GTDB lineage: Bacteria > Patescibacteriota > Minisyncoccia > Phycocordibacterales > UBA5272 > JAUPVO01. Next base: position 103,852 of record CAYQUK010000001.1, on the reverse strand, counting down.
AGTACGTGTGATTTTACGTATACTCTGTGTTGATTTTATTTTACCTTTGATTGCTCTAGTTTGCATTTATAAAATTATTTCGCTATATAGTCAGCCTTAACAGTTGCCAAGAACTCTTTTAGCTTTGCCTCTATATCCTCATTCCAATCCTTTGACAGGTCGGCCTCCAGCTCTGCATGGTAAGTGTGCAATGCATTTTGCATATACATTTCAAAATCATTAATGTTTTTTACATCCAGCTCATCTGTTACACCACTATTAACGGCATAAATAGATGCAACCTGAGCACCAACACTCATAGGTTCACCATTTTTCTGCTTTAGCATTTCTACAGTTCTCTTGCCACGCTCGATAGTTGCCTTTGTAACTGGATCTAAGTCTGAATCAAATTGAGCAAAGCTCTCGAGCTCGCGATACTGTGCCAAGTTCAGCTTCATCATACCTGCGTTTTTCTTCATTGGTTTTAATTGTGCTGATGATCCTACACGAGATACCGACAGTCCAACATCAATAGCAGGCCTGATACCGCGATAGAAAAGACCTGAATCGAGAAATATCTGTCCGTCAGTGATTGAGATCACGTTTGTTGCAACATATGCCGAGATATCTCCAGCTTGAGTCTCAATAATCGGTAATGCTGTGATTGACCCTCCACCATTTTCAGCATTGAGGCGACATGCGCGCTCGAGGAGGCGTGAATGTAGGTAAAAAACATCTCCTGGATATGCCTCACGTCCTGGTGGGCGACGAAGTAATAGAGACATCTCACGATATGCAATAGCATGTTTAGATAGGTCGTCGTATATAACTAGGACATCTTTACCTTGCTCCATAAAATACTCCGCAACAGCAACTCCAGAATATGGTGCGAGGAATGACTTTGCTGCACCTTGTGACACACCAGCGAGTACAACAGTCGTATACTCCATTGCTCCAGCTTGGGTTAACTTTTCAACTATCTGAGCTATCTTTGACTCTTTTTGACCAATAGCAACATATACACAGACTACACCTTTACCTTTTTGATTGATAATAGTATCAATCGCAATAGTAGTCTTTCCGGTTTGTCTGTCACCAATAATCAACTCACGTTGACCACGTCCAACAGGTATCATTGCATCTATAGACTTAATACCTGTTTGCATTGGAACATTAACTGGCTCACGAGTCATCACGCCTGGCGCTACACGCTCAACTAATTGATCTTTTGTTTTATTTATCTTTGCTTTACCGTCCAGTGGCATCATAAGCGGATCAACAACGCGACCAAGCAGCTCATCTGCAACAGGAATAGCAAGAATAGTATTCGTTCTGGTTACTCTCTCACCTTCACGTACCTTGTCAGCACCCTCGATTATAACCACACCAACATTGTCAGTCTCAAGGTTTAAAGCTAGACCTTTTGCACCAGATTCGAACTCGAGCATCTCCATGCTTTGAGCATTAGCGAGACCGTAAACAGAGGCGATACCATCATATACCTTTGCCACAGACCCTGCCTCTTTTACCTCAATGCTAGAGTTGTTAGCATTTATCATTCCTTCCAATTCTTTTACTATGTTTTGTACTGACATGTTTTTGTGATTTATTTAATAATTTGTTTCAATAATGTATCGAGTGACGCGTCCAATATTTTATCTTTAGTATAAACCTTGAACCCGGCTATCATTTCTTTGTTTATTCTCGTCTTTGCTATTTTTAGTCCAACTCTTTTTTCTACGCTCTCTCTTGCGTCAGGTGACATTTCAAATGGTGACTCTATGACTACCTCGTCAAGATTTTGTATTCTTTCTGATTTGTTTTTTAAAACTTTATAAACGTCTGGCAAAAGAAAATTTAAATGTCTTTTTTTAGCTATTTCCAATATCTCTTTTACAGAGTTTGGATACCTTTCAAATACAGATGCTAGAGCGACTGCTTTCATATTATTTCTTTGCGAGCTCCATTACTATATTGTCATGATCCTCTTTTGTGAGAGTCTTTGAAAGAGTCTTTTTCAAAAGATCAGCTACTAGTGTGGGTGCATATCCTGCGAATTCACGAGTTACCTCATCTTTTGCGTTTGCTATTTTATTTTTTAGATCTGATTGCAACTTGTCAGCTGCCATCTCTGACTCGCTAACTATTTTATTAACTGTCTCTGCCCCACGATCTACCGCTTCACGGAGTATATGCTCTGCCTCATTTTTAGCATTACGAATATTCTCATCCGCGTCACGTTTCGCATTGCGCAGTGCCTCCTCTGCGTGAGATGCATTGTCTAACCCCTTTTTAATAGTAGCATCACGCTCTTTTACCATGTTTACAACCTTTCCAAATACAAATTTGTTCAAAACAAAAAGTATTATCAAAAAGTTGATAAAGTTTGCGAGGGCAACATGCCAATTGAAACCAATTGACTCTAATATTGAATGGATGAATTCCATTTAAATATTAACCAAGTAGGAAGAATGCAACGAATGCAAAGATCGCCGTAGTCTCGGTCATCGCCACACCCACGATCATTTTAGAGAAAATTGAACTCTCGATCTCTGGATTGCGTCCAATAGCTTCGAAAGCTTTACCGATAAGATAACCCTGTCCAAGGGCTGTTGTTAGCATGCCTAGTATTGCCATGCCTTTTGCTATATAAATTGCTGCTTCTGGTGTCATATGGTATGAGATTATAGCATAAAAAACGTCATTTCTCAAAGTTAATAAGAAAAATATTGCGAGATTACTTCATTGCGACCAATATTGTACCGAGGACAACTAAGATTAGTCCAAAAGCAGCGCGAAGTGTCACCCCTTCACCGAGAACGAGTATCGCGAGTATGGCTGTGAATACTATTGATAGCTTGTCTATCACTGTCACTGACATTGTCGGACCATTAGCTAATGCATAATAGAAAAATAGCCATGACAATGCTCCTCCTGCTCCTGAGAGAATTATATACATCCACTGCTTGCCAGTTATCGCTGACAATGATGCTGAATCTACTTTACCTAGTGACAGAGCTGCAATGGTAACGATGATTGCCATCACTACACCACGCACACTGGTTAATAGATTTGAATCGATACCCTTGAGACCAAACTTTGCAAAAATAGTTCCAAGTGATGCAGCCACTGCTCCAGCCAATGCGTAATATATGTACATAAATAGAGTATAACAATAAATATATCTGTTACAATGAGTTTATGTTGGCGAAAACAAAAATCAAAACAAAATCAAAACGAGAGAAAACGAAAGTGATAAAAAGTCTTGAAAAGACTGCCTTATCTGCTACTCATTGGATAGGATCTATCGAGTCGCTCATCATACACACTATTGTTTTCATATCTGCATTCCTTTCTATATTATTTGGTGTATCCTTTGACCGCGTACTACTCGCCCTCACTACTGTCCTGTCACTCGAGGCCATATATCTAGCGATATTCATACAGATGTCGGTCAATCAAAACACTATGCAGTTGGCCCAAGTTGAAAAAGACGTGGAGGAGATACAGGAGGATATCGAGGAGATAGAAGAACATGTGGAGGAGATTGCTGAGGATGTTGATGAGATCGCAGAAGACGTGGACGAGATCCAGGCTGATGTAGAGCATATTGAAAAAGACATTGACGAGATACAGGAGGATGTGGAGGGTATTGAAAAAGACGTAGAAGAAATAGCCGACGATGTCGAGGACCTGAGCGAAGAGGAGAAAAAGAATTAGACCTTAAACTCTATGACGTCCCCGTCCTTCACAATATATTCTTTACCTTCAGTGCGGAGGAGGCCTTTTGCTTTACAGTTTGCAAATGAGCCTTCGCGGAGTAAGTCATCACAGTGAACCACCTCAGCACGGATGAACTTGTCTTTAAAGTCTGTGTGTATTGCCTGACCTGCTACTGGTGCCGTGCTGCCAATTTTAATAGTCCAGCCACGTGTCTCCTCGACTCCTGTTGTAAAGTAGGTCTCGAGTCCAAGAGTACGATAAGCGCTAGTAATAAGAGTCTTGATACCGTCATCCTTGCCGCCCAGCTCACCACGCATCATGTCTTTTTCTTCACCTTCAAAGTCTTTTAATTCATCCTCAATCTTTGCATCGATGATACAGTATTCAAATTTGTTTTGTTTTAAGAAGTCTATTAGTGCCACATAGCGAGGATCATTGATCTCATCCAAATTTTTACCTCCTGACTTTTTGTTGAGACCGTATAAAAACTTTTTAGCTGTGATGAGATTGAGTTGCTTAATGCGTTTACTGTCCTCGTCATTGTAAACATCTTGAGACACCAATTTACCGTCCTCCATAGTTTTGATCAATCTGTCTATCAACAGATCTAGAGCGATATACTCCTTGTCACCCTTTTTTACGTCTTTTTGTATATTTGCTTTTCTATTTTTACAAGTCTCCATATCAGCCTGTACCAATTCAAAATTAATAACCTCAATATCAAATAGTGGGTCCACTTTGTCATTCACATGCATTACTTTGTCATCTTCAAATATTCTAACTATCTCCAATATCGCGTCAGTCTCACGTATGTGTGATAAAAATTTATTACCAAGGCCCTCACCCTCACTCGCCCCCTTGACGAGTCCCGCGATATCTACGAACTCTACCACTGCCGGTACAGTCTTTTTAGTTTGAGAAAGCTTAGACAGGTCCCACAATCTCTGATCTGGCACCTCGACAATACCCACAGATGGGTCGATGGTACAAAATGGATAATTCTCAGCAGGCACACTGTTTTTAGTCAGCGCGTTAAACAATGTACTCTTCCCAACATTCGGCAACCCCACGATTCCAATAGATAGTGACATAATTAGAACATCTTAACATAAAAAGTGAAAATTTAGGAAAATAAAAAAGCCGGGGCATGTTGCCCCGGCCGACTCATGAGAGTCTGTGTCGAACTTAGTTCCTGGTCTGATCGACGAGCTGGGCACCAATCACGCCCGGCATCATCGCACGCAGTTTTGCACCGACAATTTCGATTGGATGCTTTGCAAGCAGCTGCCGTTTTGCACGGAGAGTTGGTGCCCCGGCCGCATTTTCGAGAATGAACGCCTTGGCGTATTCTCCACTTTGAATGCGACCGAGAGATACGCGCATCGCCACACGAGTGTCCTCGGTTACGATTGTCGGACCAGTTGTGTATTGTCCGAACTCCGCGTTGTTGCTGATCGAGTAGTTCATGTTGGCAATGCCGCCCTGAAAAATCAGATCGACAATCAACTTGACCTCGTGGCAACACTCGAAGTACGCCATTTCTGGTGCATAACCGGCTTCGACCAACGTCTCGAAAGCCATCCTGATGAGATCAACGAGTCCCCCGCAGAGAACGTTTTGTTCACCGAACAGATCAGTTTCAGTTTCTTCGCGGAAGTTGGTTTCGATGATCCCCGCTTTGCCGCCACCGTTAGCGGATGCGTATGACAACGCCAAGTGAAGCGCTTTCTTGCTTGCGTCCTGTTGAACAGCCACAAGCATTGGTACACCACCACCATGGACATAGCTTGAACGTACCGTGTGGCCAGGCGCCTTTGGTGCGACCATCCAGACGTCAAGATCAGCACGCGGAACGACGCAGCCGAAATGCACGTTGAAGCCATGTGCAAAGGCGAGCGATGCGCCCTTTTTGATGTTTGGTTCGATATCGTTCTTGTACACCGCACCGATCTGCTCGTCTGGCAACAGCATCATGACCACGTCGGCAGTCTTGACGGCTTCGGCTACTTCGGCAACCTTGAGGCCAGCTTTCTTGGCTTTGTCCCAGCTCGGACCGCCTTTGCGAGCGCCGACGGTAACCTTGACGCCACTGTCGTTCAGGTTCTGTGCATGCGCATGACCCTGTGAACCATAGCCCACGATGGTGACTTTTTTGCCTTTGATCAGGCTCAGGTCACAGTCTTTGTCGTAATAAACCTTCAATTGATTTCTCCAGAGATTTTGGCTTGCTAGACCATTTTTGAAAGAGCTCGAATGTTTAGCAAACATTCAAAGTCCTAAGACTGGGCCCAATACTAAAACATAGTACATGTAATGTCAAACAAAAAGCCGCGCGTAGCGCGGCTTTTTGTTTTATCTATTTCCCCTCCATCGCTGCGGCGGCCATTTGCTTTAGCTTGTTTGGATCCTCGTCAGCCATTATTGCTTGCAACTGCTTTTGATATTTTTGCATCACTTCAAATGATGCATACATCTCTGGCTTGCCAGCATCTGTCATAGCCTTTATTTCTTTTGCGATATTTTCAAAAAGCGCTGGGTCCTTTTCCATCAACTTCATGATCATCTCTTGTTGATCCTTTGGAAGATTGCGAGTACCTACTTTTGCGGCTTGTTTTAAGAAAAACTGTCTTATGCTCATATTATTTTGCTAGCTCAGCATCTAGATAAGCTGAGAATACCTCTACTCCTGCTATCTTGCCAGTATCCACTCTTTGTCCGTTAATAATAAATGATGGCGTACCTGTTAAGCCAATACTATTAGCCTCTTTTAGATCGCGAGTCACTCTATCTACTACTGCAGCATCAGCCATATCTGTTTTCATTTTTGCAGTATCAATGCCTAGTCCCGCAGCATAGCCAAGTATCTTTGCTTCAGCATCTAATGCGCTGCCCCACTCTTCTTGCTTTTCAAACATGACAGCTTTCAACTCCCAAAACTTATTTTGTTTACCTGCCGCCTCAGCTGCAATAGCTGATAACATGGCATTCTGATGTATCTGAACTAGTGGGAAATATCTGTAAACAAATTTTACTCTGTCATTATACTTTGCCGCCACAGCTGTCACAATCGGATCAAATGCCTTACAAGCAGGACATTGGAAATCAGCATACTCGATAACAGTCACCTTTGCGTCACTTTTACCTATAAAATGATCATCAGCTACAACAACAGTATCAACTGGTGCAGCTAATTTTTTAACTTGTGCGTATTTGTTATAAGCAAAAAATGCTACGAGGGCTACCACTAAAACAATAATAATATTTTTTGTTGAAAAGATATTTGATTTCATGTTCATCAGTATATCATAAGAAATACCCCATCAAAGACGGGGAATTTCTTATGTATTTTTATACTAAAACTATTTAGTTTTCTTTGTGGCTACTTTTTTGGCTACTACTTTTTTTGTAGCAACTTTTTTAGCAGCTGGCTCAGCCTTAACAGCTTTCTTTACCACCTCTTTACTTGCTGACTTTTTAGCGATTGCCTTCGGAACTATTATTGGTGCAGATTTTGCTACTGGAGCCTCTGCTGCAGATTCTCTTGATTTCATTTCTGTCATTCTCTCAACCGCTATGAATAGACGATCAAGCTTTGCAGCTATCTCACTCAGTAATCTTTTTGAATCATCATTTGCAGGAGCGGTATATGTTGAAGCTGGTTTATAGTCAGATCTTGGTGCTGGACGAGATCTAAAATCTCTAGAGTCTCTGCTTGGACGACCCTCATCTCTACCACCTTCTCTCTTACCACTAAAACAGTCACTACAGAATACTGGTTTCTCTCCTGTTGGTTTAAATGGCACCTCACAAGTTTTTCCACAATCACTACAAGTAGCCTTGTGCATACTTACCTCACCTCTGTCACCCCCACGAGATGCACCGCGATCCCAAGGTTTCTTTGCTCCAAAACTTGACTTACCTCCACGGTCACCACCTCTAAATCCACCCCTATCACCTCCTCTTTGAAAATTACCCATATATTGTTTGTTTTAATTAGTTCTTAAAGCATCACGCTTACTAATATGTCAAGTCTACGCTGTTTTGGGTTAATAAGCAAATGAGCACAATATATATTGTGCTCATTTATTTGTGTGTGCCCAGGAAAGGACTTGAACCTTCATGAGTTGCCTCGCTTGCTCCTAAGGCAAGTGCGTCTACCAATTTCGCCACCTGGGCAGGTGTCTAACAAAAACATTCTAACACGGAATTTCAAAATTGAAAATCGCATTATTATTCCCAAAAGATACTTTTTGTGTTAATATATTTTGCAATTGCCCTTATAGCTCAGTTGGTAGAGCAGCTCCCTCTTAAGGAGACGGTCGTAGGTTCGAATCCTACTGGGGGCACAAAATAAAAGGCCCACATCATGCGAGCCAGTTGAAGAGGGAGTCAATGAGTGGTGACAGATACTCCAATAGCGCGTAACACACTTGAGAACCCAGCGCGAAATTGTGATGATCAGCCACAGCCACAACAGCAATAAGAACTCCAATCATTAGTGGAGGACCAAGATAGCTCCCCCACATAAACCAGAAGACCGACCACAAAAGAACCGCCGCATTTTCTAAAAAATCTTTGATCACGGCTCACCCCTCCACATCCCTTGAGAGGCTAAAGATATCCACATATCTTTGCTTGTAGTTACCCTAATAAGACATCTACACAACCCGTCAGTGCTCGACATGCAGTTTTTCTTATCTGGATCATCAAATTTCTTACAATCGATGAGACGTCCCAAGTTTAGCTCATGCACAGCATCTTCAAAATGGATAGCCGTTAGACCTGTATTCTGCATACTAGGCATCTCTTGTAGCATGGTCAGTAAACCATGCGTACACACATGCATTCCATTCATCTGACCCAGAATCTCAAGTATTGCTATTTTGCAATTTTCTTTAAGCTGAGCATTTTTGTTCTTATCTTGTTTTTCTTTGAACTCGTTAACACATTTACCAACCATATAATGAGTGGCAACGATAAACAAAACCCAAACGATATACGCTTCCAAATCATCCACGTTTCTCTCCAAAAGATCTGTTTATTCAAATCCTATTCTTTATATAGACACAAGTCAAATGTGCTCGGGGCGGGACTCGGTCACCTCGCTTCGCTCCTCGACCCCGTATTCTCGTCCCAAAAATGAAAACTAGGTTTCATTTTTCCCTCACACAAAAGCACTACGTTTTTGTGCTCGGGGCGGGACTCGAACCCGCAAGGCCTAAGGCCGGGAGATTTTAAGTCTCCTGTGTATACCATTCCACCACCCGAGCGATATGGTGATGATTATAGCGTAATTTTAACGCCTATGCTAGGATACAATCCTGTTTCAATTTTGGGAGGAAATCATGTTCATTCAAAAGTTTAAGTGGTTCGCTCAAGGCTTTGCGTTTGCAGCGATAGCTCTGTTCATTGGGTGTTCATTCCCAGCGGTAGCGCAAGACTACTGCTACGCAGGTGTCTCAGCAGGCGTCTCTTACGCTAGCGACCAATACATCGACAAGTTAGAGGGAAGAGCCTTCGAGATCGTCAATCACAGTGAATTGGCGCTCCGTCATACAGAAAAGAAATGGGGTCAGCCATACGAATTGTTTGCTGGCTGCCGCAAAGGGTGGGCTGCGGTAGAGCTGGGACAACTCAGAAACATTTCTGCTTCAGTGAAAACCAATGCAACATTCAAGATCGCAGGCCAAACATTTTCTGGTGACGTAAACCGAGTTGCTGACGTGGAGGGAACCTCTTTGTCATTGCTCGCGTATCAACGCATCGGAGAAAGTACTGAGGTGTTTGAACGTCTGGGAGGTGTCTATGCGTCAGGCGTAATAACGGCAGCGTTGCCACTCCCAGATGAGTACGATGGTGGGGTAATCGCTTATCGTCGCAAAGCATGGCTTCCTCGTGCAGGACTTGGAATCAAATGGCGCCTAGGGCCAAACACCAACGGACAGTTGGAATTGGGGGCGGTAGGTACATTCAAGGTCCCCTTCGTTCTTGGTGGACTATCACAGCGTTTCTGACGGTCTGCATCACCCAAAAACGGCAACTTCGGTTGCCGTTTTTTTTATTTGGAGATGCGGGCGGGAATCGGTCACAAAACATAGTCGTTCCACTCCTTGTTTCGCGACCCCGTATTCGACCCCGCCAAAAAATATGCTTTGGCATATTATTTTCTGAGATGCGGGCGGGAATCGAACCCGCGCGTGTCGGTTTTGCAGACCGAAGCGTTACCACTTCGCCACCGCATCAATATTTAACGTATCGATTATAACATGTAATACAAACCTATTCAAAAATTTTTATTTTGTGTTAGGATAACAACGAAACGCACATTTACTAACTTTGGAGATTGTCATGGGACTACTAACTGCACCCCTTAAGGCATTATGGGCTTTTCTGAAAGCTCTCTTTGTTGGACTGTACGACATAATCATCACTGCGGCACATAACCCATTACTGTTAATGATCATGGTCCTGACCGTAGGGTTAATGGCTGTCAACGCATTACTAATGCACAAAGGCTTCAACGTCTTGGACAAAAACGGCATCAAATCAAAAGGTGCCGTAAGGTACATTCTCGCCTTACTCTTAATGGCTGGCATTATGCATTGGTTGTATGTAAGGCTAACCGGTCAGATGGCAGAGTTCAACAAAAGAAAAGAATCCATGAAATCTCGAACCTAAAAAATTTGAAACACACGTACTAAAGAGCCCCAATTGGGGCTCTTTGTTTTACAAAAACTTAAAAATATTGTAGTCTATTCTCTGGTAGAGTCTTTAATGATTCGCTCGAGACGATCTTTACAACAACCTGCTCCCGAAAGGATAAATGACGTGGAAGAGTTAAACGATAAAACATCGAAACTAGAAACGAAACAAAAACGCACCTTTGCAGAACTGATCAGACACTATGCCGCAAAAGGTTTCAAATGGTTAGCTATCGGTTTCTTGATTGGTTTGGCGATTTTCGCCATTTTGTACATGGTGCTATTCGGAGTCATTGAGGGCTTTGCCAAAAGTCAGTTGGCTGGATTGCACTGGCTTGCGGAATGGTCTGGACCGATTAGTTTCCTCATTGCGATTTTGGCAACTGGCCCACTACTCAAATCCCTCGGTAACGCCCTAATCGGTCGCAAGAAACATGAGACATATAGCGTCATTGGACTGGCAGTAGTCATAATCTGTGTGACGGCTTACTTTGGGCAATACCAAATCATGGCCATCGGTAAGGTTGCTCGCTACATATGTCCGCCGTCATTCGTAGACGGAGATCCAGACATAAGCATTTACGAAAAAAACCAAGACACCGGCCACTCATGTGTATTGGTTGGTCCCAAGACTGCTGTGATGGCTCAAGGCATAATGCGCGGCAAAAAGCGTCCGAGCAAAATCGAACTGAAAGAAGTAGGTGACACGAAGAACTTTAACCTACGAAATGCGGGACTCCCTGTCGTCTACAAATCTTCAGTACTTGACGACAATGGTCAACCAATACTTTTCAATGGCCCGTGGTTCGACGACCTGGCTGACACTGAAAGTTCGCTGTTAATCGAGGCGACTCGAGATGATGTCAAAAAAATAAAAGCTTTTCTGGCTGCTCAAACGGCTAAAGAAACCAATGATGCAAATAAAAAAGCTGGTGATGCTGCCAAAGCCAAAGCTGACGCAGAAAAAGCCCTCACTGACAAAGCGAATGAAAAGGAGAAACTATACTGGAAAAAACGCTACACAGACACTGTCACCTCCATGAATGTGGAGGCAAGAAAAGTCGCAACCGGTGGACTTAGCGACAAAGAGATTGAGGAGGCCAAGCTGATGTATCTCAACTTGAGCGGCACACTCGATGAGACCAAGCTCATGCTTCCAGAGAACGAACGTCCGAAAATACGTCTCGAGCCACTTCCTGGACCTCGTAGCAACGAAGGCCGGACAACAACAAACTCAACCCCTACACCAACATCAACTGCAGGTGACGAGGTGATAATAATTGTGCGACTGATCAATCGTGACCCGCCAAAACCTTTCTTTGAATACGGTACAGGACTGAAAGGAAATAGGGTCAGTGTCGAATCTGCTGGCATTTATATTTCAAGTGTCGGCAAGGAGTGCGAAAGGGTTTCCATTAGCATCGACAACGCCGAAGCAACAAGTATTTGTAAACACCACAAAAACCCATTGAAAGTGAATGCTGGTTCTGTTTACAAGATTGACAATCGGACTGGAAAAACAATTCTAGGGAAAGTGATGAGGAGTGAGATTATGTAAGTGGGCTTGGGCCCAAGCCCCTGGCGCGTACGCGCCAGGGGCTTTATTCTTGCCTTATTTTACACAAGACTTGACAAATAGACTCGTTAATAGTATAATATAAGGATAGTTACTAATATTTAAATATATACAAAAAAATATGAAATTTAACGTAGGAGCAGGAATAGGAGCATTTGTACTGGTACTTGTACTAGTTAACAACAACATGCCCGACACAACAAAATTCGCATTGATAGTAGGTCTGATCGCGGCAGTTGCTATCAAAGCAGCAGCCCCGGCAGCAACTGGTGGACATCACTAAGCGAGAACATAAACAAAAAGCCGGAAGTTAATAACCAAAAACTTCCGGCTTTTTGTTTTGTATAATTAAGCTAAGATGAACAGTGAAGTCAAAGATAGTAAATACACACACATATTAAAGAAAGACTTTCACAACTTTCCCCTACTCGCCCCACTACTACAAATACATCAATGTCCTACTGAACTATACATAGAGGGCAACACATTAGAAAAAAATGAAAGCACTCGTGTGGTCTGCGTAATTGGGTCACGCAAAGCCAGTCCATATGGACGTGACGCTACAGATCACTTACTCTCTGGCCTCCAGGGTCATGACATTATTATCATCTCTGGCCTCGCGCTCGGTATAGACACATGCGCACATCGGGCAGCTATCAAGTATAACCTCAAAACCATATCATTCCCTGGCTCTGGACTGGATAGGTCAGTACTCTATCCACAATCGAACACTGTGTTAGCAGATGAGATATTAACAAATGGTGGCGCATTAATATCAGAATACGAACCAGATACAAAGTCTCAGCTATACACATTCCCAGCTCGCAACAGATTGATGGCGGCAGTTGCCGACCTCATACTAATAGTAGAGGCAGAAGAAAAATCTGGGACACAGATAACGGCACGTCTCGGTCTCGAATATAACAAAGACATAGCTATAGTGCCCGGATCAATATTCTCATCTCTCTCACGTGGCACAGCTCAGCTGTTCAAAGATGGAGCATACCCAGTAGTATGTAGCGAGGACATACTCGAGCTGCTCAAGCTTAATAGCAAACCTGAACAAAAGACACTCTTTGAAAGTGTTACAGATAAAGAGAAAACAATATTAAAAATGCTCGACTACCCTATGAGTCGCGACGACATAATTGAGAAATCTGGCCTCCTCGCTCACGAGGCATTCATAGCCATCACAACTCTCGAATCAAAAGGATTTGTAACTGACTCATTTGGCGAAATCAAAAAACTAGTGTAATCTGAAGTCTAAATGAAATTACTAATTGTAGAGTCACCAAGCAAAGCAAAGACAATTGAGAAGTATCTCGATGGCGAATATACCGTACGTGCATCAGTGGGTCATGTGCGTGATTTACCTAAATCTAACAAACAAGCGATAGACATAGAACATGGATTTAAACCTACATATGTTGTGGACCCTAAAAAAGAAAAGGTTTTGGACGAGCTACGCAGTCTCGCTAAAAAGGCAAACACTATATATCTGGCAACTGACCCCGACCGTGAAGGAGAGGCTATAGCTTGGCATATCAAAGATGAATTGAAACTAGACACCGCAATGCGCGTAACTTTTCATGAGATAACCCCGAATGCCGTAAAGGAGGCGCTAGCTCATCCACGCGAGATAGATATGCATTTAAAAGAGGCTCAGGAGGCGCGTAGAGTATTGGACCGTTTGGTGGGATATGATCTATCAGGAATAATATGGAAAAAAGTTAGATACGGATTGTCAGCTGGACGTGTACAGTCACCTGCACTACGCATAGTGGTAGAGCGTGAAAAAGAAATACGTGCATTCATACCTGAAAAATATTTTGAATTGGAAGGTAATTTTGAAACTGTAGGCAAAGCAAAAGAGTCAAAGACATACAAACTATTAATGTCTTGTGATGAGGTACCAAAAGAGCAAGCGAGAGCTGACGAGATACGCGCACTAGGAAAAAAATCATCTTGGCATATTGAGGATATAAAAGAGACAGAGGCAAAGCGCAATCCAAATGCCCCATTTACTACTTCATCTATTCAGCAGACAGCCAGTAATAGACTGGGATTCTCACCATCACGCACTATGAGTGTGGCACAAAAGCTTTATGAAAAAGGTCTCATCACATATATGCGTACAGACTCTACATCTATCTCGAAAGACGCCACAGCAGAGATAGTTGCGACCATTGAGAAAAATTATGGTAAAGACAAAGTCGAGCTGCGTACATACAAAACCAAATCTAAAAATGCCCAAGAGGCCCACGAGGCTATACGCCCTACTCACCCAGCACACATGTCGGGAGGCAGTACTGATGATGAGAAAAAGTTATATCAACTCATATGGCAGCGCACTATTGCTAGTCAGATGATATCAGCGACAATACTCCGCACCAAAATAATAGCGAGATCAAGTGACGAGCGTGTACCAACATTCGCAGTTAATGGGTCAATATTAAAATTGGAAGGCTGGCTTGCTGCTGACCCAGATGGTCGCGGAGATGATGTCTTGCTACCGAAACTATCTGTTGATACCGGATTAAAACTTGAGGATATATTGGTAATAGAAAAAGAGACTCTGCCACCAAACAGATACACTGAGGCGGGACTGGTAAAAGAGCTGGAGGCGCGTGGTATAGGTCGTCCATCTACATATGCATCTATTATTTCAACCATCGAAACTCGTGGCTATGTTGAAAAACAATCCAAAACACTATTCCCAACACCGACAGGAGAAGTGGTGAGTGACTTTTTAACATTACATTTTGACAAATACATATCAGATGACTTTACAGCCAAAATGGAAGATCAACTGGATGAAATAGCAAATGGAGACACTACATATTTAAAAGTACTAACTGACTTCTATACACCATTCCTCTCAGAAGTTGAAAGCAAAAAAGATATAGACAAAGTCACCAACCTACGCCCTGCCCCAGAGGGAATGCTTTGTCCAAAATGTAACGCAACAATGGTAGAAAAACTATCTCGCTCAGGTACATTTTATTCATGCTCTAGATACCCAGATTGTGACGGTGCCAGGAAGCCAGATGGATCAGAAGTTGAGCCACCAAAGTCTCTCGGTAGACCTTGCCCAAAATGTAAAAAAGGTGAGCTGATGGAGCGTGATGGTAAATATGGTAAATTCATCGCCTGCTCAACATATCCAAAATGTAAATACATTGAGGAGAGTGCTGAGGCAAAGGCCGCAAAGTCTACAGGAGTGTCATGCAATCACTGTTCAGACGGAGTAATGGAGGAAAGGCGTGGGAAATTTGGAGTGTTCTATTCATGTTCAAACTATCCTGACTGTAAACACGCGATCAAAACCAAACCAACTGGTAATTGGTGTACCATGTGTCAGGAGATGATGATGGAGGGTACGAAAACTATACCAGAGAGATGTAGCAGCAAGGTGTGTCCGATGCATAATCCTCACAAAATAGGTAAATAAAAATAGCCGCATTATGCGGCTATTTTTATTTGATATCTAGATAGCCTTGCCATCGCCGCCCATCATTTTTATATACATGTTAACGGCGTCTTGATAATCACCATCTACGCAAGCTTTTACATATACAGCAGCAGCTGGTGTGTTTTCCATTCCACTGTTTGCCATCAGGCTTTCGCACACTGCTTTTATGTCCACCTTCCCAGCAGGCGCAGTCTCTGACATATTATTTCTTACATCATTCATATGATCCATACTCCCTACCCCCATCATACCGAACAATGCAAACCCAGCGATTAACATTATGATGTAAAAAGGAATACTAATGATAAGTGATGCAACAAAGTTGTACCCAGCTATAGAAAAACATCTTTTTAAAAATGAATCTGAATTGAGCCACCCTTTATAAGAATGCGTATCTCCCTTGTGATGTTTTATTTCTTCTGTCATGATTTTATATTTTTATTTTATATGGTATAAAGTATAACATGCACACGCCAATTGAAAGTCTATACGCAGCGGCCAACTATTTGAACGCTGATGAGAAAAAGCTAATAGAAAAGGCGTATTTTACTGCAAAAAGTTTCCATGAGGGACAACTGCGTAAATCTGGCGAGCCGTATTTTAATCACTGTGTAGCAACAGCCATAAATATAGCAAATCAAAAGATGGACGCCGAGACAATAGCTGCCGGACTGATGCATGACCTGCTTGAGGACACTACATACACCCACGAGCAAATGGAAAAGGATTTCGGTTTAGAGATAACGACCTTGGTAGAAGGTGTCACGAAACTTGGAAAAGTCAGATACAACGGAGTCGAGAGACATGTCGAGTCTTTACGTAAATTCTTTGTTGCTATGAGTGATGATATACGTGTAGTGGTTATCAAGCTCTGTGACAGGCTGCATAATATATCAACACTCGAATATGTAGACAAAGAAAAACAAAAACGTATAGCTCTCGAAACTCTAGAGATACACGCACGTCTCGCCGACAGGCTCGGTATGGGAAAATTAAAGGCTGAGCTGGAGGACAAGGCTTTCCCTTATGTTTATCCTGACGAATATAAACGCACCCAGGAAATACTCAAAACCATACAGTCTACCGATGAGGCAACATTGGAGGAGATATCAAAAACAATTAATGAGGAGCTACGCATACTAGAGGTAAATATTGAGCGTGTGGACCAGAGAATCAAACACCTATACTCTCTTTGGCAAAAACTAAAAAAATATAATTATGATATCGCAAAAATATACGACATTATTGCTCTGCGTATCATAGTGCCAAATATGAGTGACTGTTATCAAGCTTTGGGTGTGATACACAGTTTTTATAAGCCGATGCCAGGCAGATTTAAAGACTATATAGCAGTACCAAAACCAAATGGTTATCAATCACTACATACCACAGTTTTTACCGGTACTGGTGCAACTGTAGAAATACAAATCAGAACAAAACAAATGCATGAGGAGGCTGAATATGGTATCGCCTCTCATCTCGCATACAAAGAGCTTGGTACAAATGATATAGATAGACATACTTTGGCAAAAAAAGTCAGTTGGACACGTGAATTGCTCGAGTGGCAAAAAGACGTTTCAAAACATGGAGACTTTTTGAAAAACTTAAAAGAGGACTTTTTTAATCACAGAGTATTTATCTTTACTCCAAAAGGCGACGTTATAGATTTACCAGACGGGTCCACACCCCTAGACTTTGCATACACTGTTCATAGCCACATTGGAGATCATGCGATGAGAAGCTATGTAGGCGGCAAACTAGTACCCTTTGATTATGTTTTAAAAAATAAAGATGTGGTAAGAATAGAAACCAGTGACACAGCAAAGCCTAATCGTAAATGGATCAACATGTGCAAAACAACAATGGCAAAACGTCACATTAGAAGCTGGCTAAAAGAAAATGGTGGGCCGTTGGATAGATTCTTTATTAGTTAAAACAAAACTATAGAGAAAAGTTTTTAATATTATAGAGATCAGTATCCTCGGTATTATTGTCAGCCACTACCTCTTCTTTAGATCTGTCATCCACTGCTACTTCTGCTAATACGCTGTTATTCTCAAAATACTCAGCTGGCAAATTATCCACCAACTGATCAGTAGGCAAAGTGTTAATAACATCGGCTACTGGTAACTCCTCAGTGTAGCCACCTATTGTAGTATTGTCATTTTTCATTGCATCGAACATACCTACATGAGTCTTGCTGCTGCTGGCGTTTTTTATCAATCTAGATAACGACATCAATTCATCATAAGTAAAGTAGTCGATAGATATCTTTCCACCTTTTTCACGAGGCTCGATAGTAACTCTTGTGCCTAGTGATTGTGCCAACCCCTCCTCCATTTCTACAACCTCTGGTGTTATGTATGTACTTTTCTTGCGAACCTTGTCATACGCCACACGTCTCGCTATGCCCTCGGCCTCACGAACTGTCATTTTTCTAATTAGCATCTCTTTGAACAATGTCGCCTGCTCCTCTGGTCTATCGATGAGCATCAGCAGCGGCCTGGTATGACCTTCTGTGATTTTGCCTTTCGATAATGCATCCAACATATCTTGAGGCAACATCAAAATACGAACAGTATTAGAAACATATTCGCGAGACTTTGATACCTTCTTTGCAATATCAACCCAAGTCAATTTGAACTCTTCAGCTAGTCTCTGATACGCCATGCCACGCTCGACTGGATTTAGATTCTCACGTACGACGTTTTCAATTATCGCTATCTCGAGCTTTTCTCTATTGTCATCACCAACACGTATGATACATGGCACCTGTGACAGCCCTGCAAGTTTTGATCCACGCAAACGCCTCTCTCCAGCTATCAATTGATATACCACCTCTATTGATCCATCCTCTTTCATCTCTTCGAAACGAGATACAACTAGTGGCTGGAGTATACCGTATTGGCGTATACTGTCCGCCATCTCTTGGAGTTGTATTGGGTCAAACTCTTTACGAGGTTGATAAGGATTTGGGATAATTTTTTCTACTTCGAGCCAGTAGATCGCATTCTCAATTGTTGCCATAATTGTATTAGTATAGCATGAGATTTTTATGATATAATCCACATATTCAACTAGCCAAAGTGGTGGAATGGTATACACGAGCGACTCAAAATCGCTTGCTTCACGGCTTGAGGGTTCGAGTCCCTCCTTTGGCACAAAACTATTTTTAATATTGATTTTTATTTATTGTAATGTTAGTATTTTCTTGTCTACAACGACACGGGAGAAGAGATTGAACCATAACAAACGTAAGCATCACCCAGGTGACGCAAAAAGGTCAAAGAAAAGAGCGGAGCACAAGCTGGAAAAACGCGAACAAGCGCGACAGCGTAACGCAAACAATGCTTACGCCGGCATTCCACCGCAACAACTCCACAAGCGCTGACCAAAAGTCAGCCTATCAAAAACGGACCCTCGCAGGTCCGTTCTTTTATTTCTCTATTTATTTGAAAACCGGTATCAATGTCCCGTCTTTCTTTTTGAATTGCCCTACGGCTACGATGATGAGGTCTATCAATGCCCAGATGCCGAGACCTCCGAAAGTCACAATCATTAATATCCCTGTGCCAATCTTACCAACATAGAATCTGTGAACACCGAGCCAGCCCAAGAAAAATGCAAAGAGTAGAACTATTACCCACTCAATATTAACCTTTTGCTCTGCTGCTGGTGCAGCTGTGTTGATTGTTTGTGTATTGTTATCCATAATTTCTAAATTAACTTTCTAAATCTTTCCTACCAGATCATCATTAGGAGTCAAAGTGTCGTCTCCTGGTTCCCAACTCGCAGGGCAAACCTGATCACCGTGTTCGTACACGAACTGAGCAGCTTGCAATTTGCGATACAGCTCCTTTGCGCTACGACCTATGCTATTGTCATTAACCTCCATGCTGACTAGGACTCCCTCTGGGTTGAGGATAAATGTCCCACGTCTAGCCAAACCATCGTCACGAATCAAAACATTAAAATACTCACATAACTCATGAGCTGGATCAGCAAGCATTGGGAACTTGACCTTTTTGATAGCAGGACTAGACTCTGCCCAAGCCTTGTGTGCAAATGCGGTATCTGTTGAAACTGACAACACCTCTGCATTTATCTTTGTGAACTTGTCATACATATCAGCGAGCTCCTCCAATTCTGTAGGGCAAACAAATGTAAAATCAGCTGGATAGAAAAATAGAACCACCCATTTACCAGCGTAATCAGATAGAAATACTTTATCTATCTTGCCAGCTTGATATTTATCTACACAAAAATCTTCAACAGGCTCGCCTATCTCAGCATTCACATTCTCTGCGATGCCATACATACCCAGCTCCTCGTCACCACAACATTCGCATGACTCATCATTTGCAGTATTTAGGCAAACTCCACCATTTTGGCATGGGCAGTCCTCACAAGCCTGTCCACAGCACCCCTCCTCACCACAAGTATTTTTATTCATATTTTTAATTAATTATGAACGCATTATAACACAAAAATGCTATTGAATGGTTGTTTTTATTCCGGTAGTATTTTCTAGTTCTTTCTTCTCGCTTAAAAGTTTATCTCTAACTTTCTCAAAAGCTTTTCTCATATTCTGATCATTTGACTCAGCTATACTATTATTTAGTTTTGCTATATCAGAGTCGAGTCTATTTATCTGTAACTTTAAATTTTCAACTGCCTTTACGGATAACATTGGGTTACCCTGCATCCCACCTTGCCAATTAATTCTTTTCGCCTCACTGTCGTTTTGAGAACGATTTCTTTCTGAGCCTGGACTATGATTTGGACTAAACATGTATATATTGTAGCATAGATATAAATCATGCAAATAAGCAAAAAAGACAAGATAATAATAGTCGCAGGACCAACATCTAGTGGCAAGAGTGATCTGGCTGTGCAGCTGGCTATAGAGCGCGATGGCGAAGTGGTCAGTGCAGACTCGAGACAGGTCTACACAGGGCTAGATATTGGGACTGGTAAGATAACAGCAGATGAGATGCGAGGCATAAAGCATCATTGCCTAGACATTGCAGACCCTGGTGCAGACTTCTCGGTATTCGACTGGGTTCATGAGGCAGAAAAAGCAATACAGGAAATAATATCTAAAAATAAATTACCAATTATTTGCGGTGGTACTGGTATGTATATTGATGCACTGGTGTATGGCCTACCCGACACACCAGCACGTGATAAAAACTTTGAGGAAAAATATAAAAATAAAACTGATGAGCAGATACTGAGTGAGATAAAAAATATTGATCCAGATTTTGAAAGTAAAAGTGTCGGGAACAGAAGGAGACTAATTCGTGAACTGGAAATAATGCAAATTCATGGTGAAATACCAACCAGAAATCGTGAGGCAAAATACGATGTAGAGTGGATAATAATAGACAAAACAAAAGATGAACTGTTGGAACGTATCAAACTGCGGACAGAAAAAAGAATTGACGGGATAATATCAGAGACAGAAAACTTATTAAAAACTATTAGCAAAGAAAGGCTTTCGAGTATAGGAATAGAATACAAAGAGACTATTAACTATTTGGAAAATAAACTTAACAAAGAAGAATTGATACAAAATATAATCACAAAAAGTTGGCAATACGCAAAGCGTCAGATGACTTGGAATAAAAAATACGCAAAATAAAAAAGCTTAGCGCGAAGCTAAGACTTTATTGGCGACCGAGGGCTGGGTCATTGCCCTCGGTCTAATGGTCGACAGGAACTCGGGAATCTTAAATTTACGACCAATGCATTATTTCTCCTCCTGCGGCTTAGGCCGCCTTAGTGGATTTAGCCGACGGCGACGTCACGAGGCGTTGTCAGCCGAGAATTTTAATCTAAACTTGAATGAGGAACAGTATAGGCTGAGGGCTCCTTTGTTGGTTAACGAACTTTGCTGACAACATTATAACATTTACAAACCTTTTGTCAAGTGGTGATATTTTACATTTTATGGGGCTGGAAATCTGCTGTCTTTATTTGGGTTTTTGGTAATATTTGATATAATCAACATAATATGGAAAATAAAGATGGCTATTTTGTAACCGTGGGAATGGAGGTGCATGCAGAACTGAAAACCAAGTCAAAAATGTGGTGCAACTGTGCAAATGTGCCACTAGAATTGGAGGCGAACAAGCACACATGCGAAATATGTCTAGCTGAGCCTGGTACCCTACCCGTCCCAAATCGTGATGCAGTAGAAAAAGTCATACGCGTCGGTCTCGCACTCGGATCAAATATCGCGGACTATACAGAGTTCGACCGCAAGAACTATTTCTATCCAGACATACCAAAAGGCTATCAGATAACTCAATTCAAATATCCTATCGTATCTGGCGGAATGCTACACGGTGTACCTCTCACACGTATACATCTCGAGGAGGACACTGCAAAGAGTGATCATGAGTCCGGTGCATACACTTTGGTTGATTTTAATCGTGCTGGAGTACCGCTACAAGAGCTGGTAACTGACGCTGTGACATACAACTCCGCAGAGGAGGCAGCGAGAGGCAGCGCTGAATTTGGAAAAGAGTTGCAACGCCTATTGCGCACATTAGGAGCCAGTGATGCAGACATGGAAAAAGGTCAGATGAGACTGGAAGCAAATATATCTATAACAAAAGATAAAAATGTTTTTGGTACAAAATGTGAGGTGAAAAATTTGAACTCTTTTAACTCTGTAGAAAAAGCGATACTGTATGAAGTAGAACGCCACAAAGAGATGCTCGCAAAGGGCGAAACAATAATACAGGAGACTCGTGGATGGAATGAGGCAAAACAAGAGACGTTTTCTCAGCGTAAAAAGGAGAATGCTCATGACTACCGCTATTTCCCTGATCCAGATTTGCCAAAAATGTATTTACATACTGAGTTCGACATCGAGGGTATGCGTGCGGCATTGCCAGAGCTCCCTTGGGCGGTACGCGCCAAATTGACAGCAACAGGATTGCAAGAAAAACAAATCGAGCAGCTGGTGGATGATAACAATATGTATACATACTTTGCAGCAGCAAGTGAGGGTCTCGACGAGAACAGCAAGAAGACTCTAGCTAATTATCTCTGTACCGATGCGATAGGTCTGCTCGCAAAAGATGACACATTGAAACTCCCTAATGCTAAAAACTTTAAAACAATTATCACTATGATAAATGAGAACAAGTTGTCATCTCGTGGCGCAAAGGATTTGTTATTAGACCTGATGAAGTCTGACGCAGATACAGAGACGCGAGCAAAAGAGCTAAACCTGATACAGACAGTTGACCCTGAGGCACTGAAAAAAATAGTTGAGACTGTGGTAGCTGAAAATCAAAAAGAATGGACTGAGTACAAAGCTGGGGCTGACAAGCTAGCAATGTTTTTCGTAGGAAAATGTATGAAGGCTAGTAACGGTGCTGGTAACCCACAAGTGTTCGCAGAGATTATAAAAAGTCTCTAATAAAAAAGCCGCCCGAAGGGCGGCTTTTTTATTATTTCTCTCCTCTCAAGATCTTTATAAAACTATCACTAAAGCTTTTAACATTTTCATCATCAAATAGACTGATAGTCATGATTTTCTGTCCACAAGCTTTCTCTAGTTCTTTTTGTTTTTTCTTCATCTCGTCAGGCGTAACCAAGTCAGTACGAGAAAGTATCACTATCTCTTTTTTCTTTGTCAGGTCCATATCATACGCCCCTAACTCTTTTCTGATTATCTTATAAGTCTCCGCAACGTCAGCCTCACTCGCACTCACAAGATGTAGCAACATTGATGTACGTTTGATATGGCGGAGGAACTTGTCTCCTAGACCCTTGCCATCACTCGCCCCTTCGATCAATCCTGGGATGTCCGCGAGAACATATCCAAAATACGCACCTAGATTTGGCTCGAGAGTGGTGAACTCATAATCAGCCACCTTTGCAGATGCACGAGTGAGAGCATTGAGGAGTGATGACTTGCCAGCGTTAGGCTTACCAATTATTCCCACGTCAGCGATCAGCTGCAGCTCAATATCAAAAGTCCCAGTCTCTCCGGCTTGTCCCTTTGTATATTCCTCTGGTGTACGATTAACAGCTGTTTTAAATTTCTCATTTCCGAGTCCTCCGTGACCTCCTTTTAATATTTTAATTATCTCTCCATCTACGTCACAGTTGTATGTGATGTCATAATCGCGATTATAAACGATAGATCCGAGTGGTATCTCAAGATATAGGTCCTCAGCATTAGAACCATGCATACTGCGTTTTTTGCCGCTTTGGCCATCCTTTGCCGCCCACTCTGTCTTTTGGCGGAACACTCCAAGAGCGTATACATCACGTATCACTTTTAAAAACACATCGCCTCCTTGACCACCATCACCACCTGCAGGGCCACCGTAAGGTATGCCTTTTTCCCTGCGCCAACGGACTACTCCATCTCCTCCTTTTCCTGCGCTTAGCTTTAATGTAACTTTGTCTAACAACATAATATTGCTCTTATAATAACACAAAATATAGCATTTGAAAAGCGCCACACTAAGTGTAGCGCTTTTTTTATTTTAAAAATTTCTGAGTCTGTCGGCCTTTGGATGATTACGAATCTTCTCATGCACCTTGGCCTCGATCTGACGTATACGCTCTCGAGTGACACCAAATTTACTACCCACCTCCTCGAGTGTATGCTGATAACCTTCGTACTCACCGAGACCGTTACGCATCTCCACTATCTCACGCTCCTTATCCGAGAGACTGTTTAGTATCTCCTCTATCTGATCGCGTAGTATACGACGTGAAGACTCCTGATCTGGTGATATTATCTTGTCATCCGCGATGAATTCACCGAGAGTAGACTTGTCGTCATCATCTCCAATAGGCTTTTCTAGAGATACAGTATCCTGATTGATACTCTCAATCATGTGCACCTTTTCGAGCTCTATGTCCATCTCTGTAGCTATCTCTTCTGATAATGGATCACGCCCCAAGTCTTGAGACAGTCTGCGATACACCTGCTTGTATTTTGCAATAGTCTCCACCATATGCACAGGGATACGAATAGTGCGTGACTGATCAGCGAGAGCACGAGTGATAGCCTGACGTATCCACCATGTAGCATAAGTTGAAAATTTAAATCCCTTTGTCCAGTCGAACTTTTCAACGGCCTTGAATAGTCCGATATTTCCCTCTTGGATAAGGTCGAGCAGTGAAAGGTCAGCTGAACGTCCAACATATTTCTTTGCAATAGATACCACGAGTCTCAAGTTAGACTTTGCTAATAAATTTTTGGCCTCGTCATCACCGAGAGCAATACGCTGAGCAAGTGATTTCTCCTCCTCACCACCAATGAGTGGATATTGCCCTATCTCACGAAGATATATCTGTATACTATCATGAGCATTCTCCTCTTTGTTACCCTTGCCATCGTCATCAAGATTGAGAATATTGCCACTCTCGAGAACATCCACCTTTAAAACAGACAGTCTCTCATATATATCCTCTAGGAATAAAATATCAGTCTCTATTGTTGGGAAGTATTTTATGATCTCGTCATATGTTACAAATCCCCTCTCTTTACCTTTTTGTAGCAACTCATCAGCTAGCTGATCTTTTGTGCTGATCTTTTTCTCCTCTTTTTTCTCACCTTCTTTTTTTGGCTTTGTACGTATTGTAAATGCCTTTGGTTTGTATTTTGGCTTTACTTCTACTTTTTTTGCGGCAGACTTAACAGCCTTTTTTACTAAAGGTTTGACTACTTTTTTAACAGGAACTTTTTTTACAGTTTTCTTTAATACTGTTTTAGATACTTTTTTTACTGTTACTTTTTTAACAGGTTTTTTATTAATTGTCTTTTTAGCTGTGACAGCTTTTTTGGCAGGAACTTTTTTAGTTGTTTTTTTGATTACAGTTTTAGCTGTATTTTTCTTTGAACTATTCTTTTTTGAAATAACTTTTTTAGTTGCCATGGACAAATTGTTTAAGAATTGTATTATAACATTGCTACAACTATTTCGCAATCAAAGATTGCAGCTTTGCAAGGTTGTTTTCCACATCCTCACCTGCTGCTATTTTCTCTTTTAATACAGATATCTCATCCTGTTTAAATTTTTTATTATATAGAGCGACAAGATCTCGATAATACCCTTCTGACAGAGCGTGCTTGCCTTCCAATTCTATTATTGTTTTGTTGATTATCTCTTCTGGCAAATCATGAGTATGTTCATATCCAAAATGCACAGACAATGCGGCCAACTCTGCCTCTATGTCTACCTTGTTGACTATGTCTGTCTTGGTTTTTACCACCTCCTCATCTTTGTACTCAGTTATAAAATTATCTATTTCTTTTTTAAGCGACACACTGTCTATCCCAAGCTGTTTAGATATTTCATTTACATATACATCGCGCTCTAGTGGTGAACGTACGGCTTTTAAAACTGGTACGAGATATTGACGCACATAGCTAATCCTATTTTTAGATTCTAACTTTTGAGACTCATTTGCGTACCATTTTATGAGTAGCTCTTTTTTCTCTATTGCTGATTTCCACAGATATCCATCTTCCAATACCATATCTGCTACATCTTTTCCTGACAAACTGACAGTGTATACCTCTAGGCCTCCATAGGTACACATCACTCCAGCCTTCTCGGCGGCCTTGTGCCCCGCCGCATCATTATCAAAAGCCATCACCACCCTCTCTGCTAACCTGCTTATAATCTTTACATGATCCTCGGTGAATGCAGTCCCGGACACTGCTACTACATTCTCTACTCCTGCCTTTACACTCATCACCACATCCATCTGACCCTCAACCAAAACTATTTCTCTCTTGTCAGCCACGCTGCGTTTGGCTTTGTCATAATTAAACAAAACCTGACCCTTATGATAAAGTCTCGTCTCTGGAGTGTTTACATATTTACCAGTCTTACCGTCATCATACTGTGGCAGTATGCGGCCGGTGAATCCGATAACAGTTCCCGATGTGTTACAAATCGGGAACATGATACGCCCTCTAAACCTGTCATAATATTTCCCCTCATCTGTTTTGATAACCAGTCCACTGCTCACAATATCCTCGTCATTGTATCCAGCTTTTTTTAATGTGTCATAAATATCTCTCCATTCATGTGCGGCATAGCCGATGACAAATCTCTCTATCAGATTATCAGTGACCCCTCTGTCATGTATATACTTTTTTGCCTCTATGCTGGTAAAAAGATTCCTAGCGTAGTGCTGTGATGCTAGTTTTAAAATAGAGATGAGTTTGGAGTCTTCATCCCTGTTCTCATTTTTGAGAGTCACCCCTGCGCGGTCTGCCAATATTTTTAGCGCATCGCGGAACTCGACATGCTCCACCTTTTCAACAAAAGAAAATATATCCCCTGACTCATTGCAACCAAAACAGTGATAGCTGTTGCGTGATGGCGAGACATAAAAGCTCGGCGTACGCTCATTGTGGAATGGGCATCTAGCCTTGTACTGTGTCCCAGACTTTTCCAATCGCAAATACTGCGAGATGACCTCGACAATAGTCAATTTCCCTTTTATCTCTTCGACAGATGTCATTTGTGCTAATTATAGCAAATAAAAGTGCCCGGCCGAAGGCCGGGCACTTTTATTTAGATGAGAACTAGTTTTGGTTTTTATAGACCAAGTTTAGCTTTTGCTGTTGCTGAAAATTCAACACTCTCAAAAGATAGCTTTTTGTCTAGAGTACCAGCAGCCATGATTTTGACTTTTGGTATACGTCCATTTTTCATGTTTATGATGCCAGCTGCTACAAGAGATGTAGGAGTTACAACTGTTCCGTCTTCAAACATATTTAGTTCAGCAAGATTAACAGCTACTGGCTTCTCACGAAAAGCCTTGTTCATATTCATACCACGTCCGCGAAGTTTTGGAAGCTTTTTGATAACGTCACGCATCGCTGGGCGGCGTTTGTTACCAGCACGAGCTGTTTGTCCTTTACCTCCGCGACCTGATGTCTTTCCACGTTTACCCCCACGACCTACTTGGCGCTGTTTGTCATTTGCATTTTCTCTTATGATCTGATGTGTTTGCATATAATTTGTATTAAGCGATAGTAGCTATTTGAGCCAAAGCCTTCATAGTTGCGCGAGCGTTGTTAAGTTTGTTTTTTGTACCACCATGGAACTTCGCAGTTACATTTTGTGCACCAGCGAGATTTAGTATCACACGAGCTGATGAACCAGCAATAAGACCTTTACCTTTATTTGGAGATATCCAAACTTTAGCAGTGTCGTACTTTGCCTCCACTTCATGCACGATAGATTTATTATCTGTTAGGTTAAGCTTGATCATGTTCTTGCGAGCACTCTTCAAAGCTTTTGCCATAGCAGCCTGTGTATCAGTAGCCTTACCAGTACCTAGTCCAACGCGACCATTTTTATCACCTGCGACCAATGTCACATGTAGTGAGAATCTGCGTCCACCTGATACCACACGAGTCACACGACGAACGTCGAGCGTCTTTTGATCAAACTCAGGCTTTTCTCTTGGAGCGCGAGGTCCACGATTATCGCGTCTCGGTCCACCCTTACCAGCGCCTGCTCCTCCACGACCCATAGGTGGGCGACGTGTTGCAAATTTTGGCTTTGCGTCAGCTGCTGCTGCAACTGGTGCTACAGCTTCTGAAGCTAATGTATCTGGTGCAACTTCTGCTACAGGAGTCTCTACCATAGCTTCTGCTGGAGTATCTACTACAGGAGTCTCGATAACTTCTTCTGTTTTAATTATTTCTTCTGACATATTTTTAGAATACTAATCCTGCTGCGCGAGCTGCGTCAGCGAGAGCTGCTACACGACCTTTATAAGCAAATCCACCGCGGTCAAATACAACCTTGGTAACACCTGCTTTTTTTGCTGCGTCAGCGAGAGTCTCGCCAACTTTTTTAGCACGATCCATCTTTGTCATTTTACCAAACTTTAGATCAGATGCTGCTGCTACTGTAGACTTTGTGTCATCGTTAATAAGTTGTGCATAGATATATGCATTTGAACGGAACACCGCCAATCTTGGCCTCTCCGCAGTTCCCGATATACGAGAACGGATTTTCTTGTGTATGCGAAGACGTTTTTCTGTATTATTCTTTTTCATATACTATGCTGATTTCTTACCTTCTTTACGACGGACGACCTCACCCTCGTAGCGTATACCTTTACCTTTGTATGGCTCTGGTTTTTTGAGTTTCTTTACTTGCATTGCAAACAATGTCACAGCCTCTTTGTCTATACCAGTGATAGTCAGCTCAAGCTTTTCAGCTTTTACTTCTAATCCTTTTGGAATGTCTAAGATAACTGGGTGTGAGAAACCGAGAGCAAGTTTTAACTTGTCACCTTGGACTTCCCATTTGAAACCAACACCTTCTACTAATAACTTTTTAACAAACGGAGTCTGCACACCTAGTATCATCGCTTTTACACGTGACATATATGTACCCCAGAGGCTACGCGCAAACTTGTCGTTGCGACGAGGCTCTGATGTTAGACTACCATTCTCGATCTTAAGTGCTACCTCATCACGAATAGGGAGAACTAGTTCTCCTTTTGGACCTTTTACAGTCACATTCGTATTTGCGATAGTCACCTCTACACCGTTAGGTATAGTGATTATTTGTTTTCCGATTCTGCTCATAATGTTTTAGAAGATTTCAAATAGTGCCTCTCCACCTGTATTAGTAGCACGGGCCGCACGGCCAGTCATGATACCTTTTGGTGTTGATAATATTACATTACCAAAGCCGTTTCTAATCTTATTTATATCTGTGATTTTGTAATACACTCTACGACCTGGTCTTGAAATGCGTTTGACCTCTGTTATTTTATGCTTCTTTTCATTGTCATAGTTTAGGACAACTTCAATAGAATAATTTTCCGGGTCAGCGTGTACCGCCTTAACATATTCTCCCTCCTTGAGAGCCTCGAGGATACTGAGTATATATTTTGAGTAAGGTACGACGACTTTTTCTTTTCTGACAACTCCTGCATTTCTTAGAGTTGTGAGAAGATTTGCGATGCGATCCATAATAATAGATTTACCAAGATGCCTTTTTTACTCCCGGGATAAGACCTTCACTTGCTAATTCGCGGAAACAGTGGCGGCAAACGCCAAAGTCTCTCATGAAGCCGTGTTTACGACCACATTTGAAACATCTGTTGACGATACGTGAAGAGAATTTCGGTTTCTTTAGGGATCTTGCAATAACTGATGTTTTTGCCATAATAATATTTCTCTTTGCTATTTTAATATCAGGTATATATATGTATGTTAGCTAAAATCATACATAAACACGCCGATTAAAATAGCTAACACATAATAACACAAAAATTAGAATAAATAAAGCCTAAGTTAAAATATGTTCCTTGTTGTAAATTTTTTTAAGAAAAGAGCCAAAAGACTCATTGGAGGCCTCAAATAGTTTAAGGTCATTAGAGTCGTCGGGCAGTTTATCGCCATGAAATAAGTTGCATCTTATTTGATATATGCAGAATAAAAACTGTTTTAAATCTGACACCTTGTCATACGTCGCCCTGTTTTCAATCTCCTTTTGCGTACCTAATTTATGTCTTAAATCTTGCACAAAACCCTTGTTATGTTCTTTTACTTTTATATACTTAAAAAGGCTTTCGTCTATACCCTCTGTAAAATAGGATAAAAATATTTGATCTTTTGAAAGTTCCTCTATAACCATTCTTTCTCCTTTTGCCGATGGCTTAATTCTAAAAAAACAGTTAAAAGAGATCCAGTAACAAATAAATTTATCCATCGGCACATCCTCATCCTCTGCTTTTTCGTACCAACGTTTTACTATTTCTTCTTTCAAGATTTTAAAAACCTAGCTTAGAGTAAACGCAACTTGTAGCAGCTTCTTCTCTTGTTGCAAATTTTATTAAATTAAAAAAGTTATTTTCTTCGTGTTTGCCATTTGTGTAATAAGATGTGTCAACTAAATTAAATCCAACTTTTTCACCCTTAGGAACAAATAAAATTGTGTCGTTACAACTGGCTTTCAAAAAGAGATATGCTAAAGAAACAAGAATTAAAACAGTAATTGTAACGAGTAAAATTTTATTATTATTTAATTTCATATATTTTGTTTAACTAAGCAACAACGCTTTCTAGAATATTTACACGAGGCTCGAGATTGGTCATCAGATATTCTTTTATTTGTTTGTTATCTTGTTTCAAATCATGAATATCGTTTTTCATTTCAACAATGTCACTTTTAATTTCCGAGACATCTTTTATTACCGCATCCAACTTACTACTCATAGTATTGAGCTGGTCTTGATATATTCTAAACTCGTCCATTTTTTGTTCCAACATTACACCATACTCGTTTCGAGATTGTGTTAATTTTGTTTCAACAAGTCCCCCAACTTGCTCTACAAATTTATTCATAAATTCTTCATTTACGTCCATTTTTTAATTATAACACTCAGAATGTAGATATCAAGACAGAAATAAAGCCGCCCCGAAGGGGCGGCTTTATTTATAAAAAACAGCTATTTATTATATTAATTATTACCCTCGAGCCCTCTGATACCTGTACCAGCTGGGATCAGCTTACCGATAATAACATTCTCCTTGAGACCACGTAGATCGTCTACCTGACCTTTTGTAGAAGCCGCTATCAATACACGAGTAGTGTTTTGGAATGAAGCACTAGATAGCCAAGATGTGGTTGTGAGAGCTACATCTGACACACCAAGTATCATTGGTGTCGCCAAAGCCTCTTCACCACCCATAGCTTTGTTGTTGTTATTTTCACCTCTAAACTTTGAGATCTCGATAACATCTCCTTGGCTAAATCTACTAGCACCTGGCTTTTGTATCTTCACACGACCAGTCATCTGCTTGATGATAACTTCGATATGTTTACGACTGATAGATGCGCCTTGAAGCTCGTATACTTTCAAGATCTCTTGGACGATATAGTCCTCAGCAGCCTCACGGCCAGCGTATTTGAACACCTCTTCGATGTCAGCAGATCCGTCAGTTAGTATCTGACCCTTCATGACTCTGTCGCCTTTTTTGATAAGCGGTGTACGACGTGGCAATACCTCATACTCTACCAATTTTCCTTTTTTGTTACCTTTTGACTCATTCTCATCCATTAGTATAACAATAGTCTTTTGACCTTTTTCTACTCTGATCTCAAACACTTCACCGTTCTCATGAGCAACAACAGCTGGCGACTTTGGAGCGCGACGCTCGAAAATCTCCTCAACACGTGGTAGACCTTGAGTGATATCTGTACCAGCCACACCTCCAGAGTGGAATGTACGCATTGTTAGCTGTGTACCCGGCTCACCGATAGCCTGAGCAGCGACGATACCAACCGCCTCACCCATGTCCACCATCTTTGAGCGACCCATATCTAGTCCGTAACATTTACGACACACGCCGTGCAATGACTCACACATGATAGGAGTATAGACACGAGCTGACTCCACATTGCTGTTCTCGATATCAATAGCGTCTTTTGTTGAAATGAGATCGCCTTTTTTAAATTTCTTTTCTCCCACTGTCAAATCTTCCGCTAATATACGTCCACGAACTGCTTTAGCTAATGATATATCATTACCAAGTACATTTTTACGAGTAAATAGTTTTGATTTTGTTGTACCACAATCGTCTTCTGTGATGATGGCATCTTGAGCAACATCTACTAAACGACGTGTAAGATATCCAGCTTGAGCAGTTTTAAGCGCTGTATCTGAGTTACCTTTACGAGCTCCGTATGTAGTAATAAAGTACTCCAGTGGTGTAAACCCTTCGATATTCGATCCGATAACAGGGAACTCCATTTGTCCTCCTGAGTTGTTAACCATAATACCCTTCATACCTGCAAGCTGAATCAGCTGTGACACTTGTCCACGAGCACCTGAAGTGATCAAGTCTGAGACCGAGCTGCGACTACCTTTTAGTTTTTGCTCCAACACTTCTTGTATCTCCTTTCTAATAGCTTGCCACACCTCAATAGTCTTGACATGTTTCTCATCTTCCGACAAAAGACCATCATTATAATTCTCCTCGATATCAGCAACTTTCTTCCATCCTTTTGCAACTAGTGGAGCTTTTTCTTTTGGTTGCTCTACAGCAGTCAGACTCCATGTTGTTCCTGAGATTGTCGCGTATTTGAATCCGAAAGCTTTTATCTTGTCGATAATAACAGGGGCACCAGATACTCCGTATCTAGCAAACACGTCATCAAGTATTTTGTTGACTCTTTTTTTATCTACCTCTTCGTTAATATATGCGTAATCATTTGGGAATATTGCATTAAAAAGCAATCTACCGACAGTCGTCTCAAATGGCTTACCCTCGAATGCTGCATATTTCTCTTTATCACTAGGCATTATTGTTATCTTTGCTCTATAGCCTACGATATCAAAATCGTGAGCAGTGATAGCTTCATTTGGTGATGCAAAATATTTACCTTCACCTTTTTCACCTTCAACAATAGTTGTCATCCAATATGCACCGAGTACCATATCCATACGAGGAGTAACAATAGACTCTCCAGATCCTGGTTTTAATAGATTTCTATCTGCCGCCATCAACTCACGAGCCTCTTGCTGTGAAGCAACAGAAAGTGGAAGATGTACCGCCATTTGGTCTCCATCAAAGTCCGCGTTGAACGCCTCACACACTAGTGGATGTAGCTGTATAGCTTTACCCTCTATCAGTCTTGGGCGGAATGCCTGTATACCTAGTCTGTGCAAAGTTGGCGCACGATTGAGCAATACATATTTGCCTTCGATAACCTCTTCAAGTATCGCCCACACTTCTGGTATACCATCCTCGACAAGCTTGTTAGCGCCACGAATATTAAACGCTAACTCACGTTCGATAAGTTTAGATACAACAAATGGACGGAATAGCTCGAGTGCCATGTTTTTAGGCAGACCACACTCAGCGAGTGACAAGTCTGGACCAACCACAATAACTGAACGAGCTGAATAGTCCACACGTTTACCGAGTAGATTTCCACGTAGCAAACCTTGTTTACCTTTCAAGTTGTCTGACAGTGACTTTAGAACTCTCTTTTGACCAGTCAATGCTACTGCGGCATCACCATGACGAGCAGAGTTATCAATAAGAGCATCAACGGCCTCCTGCAAAATACGCTTCTCATTACGCAAGATAACATCCGGAGCATCAATCTCCATCAATTTCTTTAGACGATTGTTACGATTGATAACGCGACGATAAAGGTCATTCACATCTGATGTTGCATGACGTCCACCCTCAAGGGCAACCATAGGGCGTATACCTGGAGGTATCACTGGTAATGCCGTCATCATCATCCACTCAGGTCTGATACCTGCATTTTTAAATGCACGAACAAGTGAAAGTCTTTTTTCAAGTTTCTCTCTTTCTACTGATCCAGCCTTCTCAACATTTGCAGTTAGAGTTTTTTCCAAGTCATCTAAATTTATAGCCTTGAACACTTCATACAATGCCTCTGCGCCTATCTTTGCATCAAAACATGCGCCGTATTTCATTGCGTACCTGTGATACACCACCTCATCAAGGATTTTCCAAGGGCGTAGCTCTGCTATTTCTTTTTTAGCAGCATCCATCAGCTCTTGCAATCTCTCACGAGTTTTCTCATCTGTTGCAGATTTGATTTTCGCCTTGAACTCGCTCTCAAGATTTTTAATAACCTCTTCTTTTTGAGACTCATTTACATTAGTAATGATGTATCCCGAGAAATAAACTACTTTTTCAACGTTAGTCAAAGTCTCACCGATAACCATAGCGATACGAGATGGTACATTGCGAAGGAAAAGAATATGAGCCACAGGAACAGCTAGCTCAATATGACCCATACGCTCACGACGAACAATAGACTTTGTTACCTCTACTCCACATTTCTCACAGATTATACCCTTGTATCTGATACGGCGATATTTACCACAGTAACACTCGTAATCTTTCTCAGGTCCAAAGATACGCTCATCAAATAGACCGTATCTCTCGCTGCGTCCTGTACGATAATTGATAGTCTCCGGCTTTGTGACTTCACCAAAACTCCACCCACGTATTGCTTCTGGTGACGCTACTTTTATCTCACGAGCGTCGACATTTGTTGCATTGATTGTTTTCATATTTTTATATGGAGTTTTGATTAATCATTAATAACGTCCTCACCAATAAGTTTTTCTTCTGGTAAGTTTTGACCTTTTGGTATAACATCAAAACCTAAACCGCGAAGAGTGTTGAGCATCACTATGAATGATGCAGGAGTTCCTGGCTCACCCATATCTTCACCTTTAATAATACTATCGAACGCCGCAGCACGACCCTCTATATCGTCTGATTTAATAGTGAGCATTTCTCTTAGTACATTTGCAGCACCGTATCCCTCGAGAGCCCACACCTCCATTTCTCCAAATCTCTGACCTCCACCTTGAGCCTTTCCACCGAGTGGTTGTTGTGTGATGAGTGAGTATGGACCGATTGAACGTTGATGTATTTTATCTTCAACCATGTGATGGAGTTTCAACATATACATAGTTCCAACTGCAATAGGTTTTTCAAACTCTTCACCTGTGCGTCCGTCGAACAGTGTAACTGTTCCTGATTTGTCCATACCAGACTTTTCGAGTTCTGTTTGTATCTCTTCTACTGTTGCACCTTGGAATGATGGCACCACAGCCTGATAACCGAGAGTCTCTGCGGCATGACCTAAGTGCATCTCTAGTATTTGTCCAAGATTCATACGTGATGGCACACCGAGTGGAGTCAATATGATATCAATAGGTGTACCGTCAGCCATGTACGGCATCTCCTCTATTGGTAACACACGTGATATAACACCTTTGTTACCATGACGTCCCGCTAATTTGTCTCCGACAGTAATATTTCTAGTCTGAGCTATTTCAATATGTATACGTTTTACTATACCACTCTCTAGATTGTCCCCTCTTTCTCTTGAGAATACTTTTACACCGATAACACGTCCACGTTTACCATTATCGAGGCGCAGTGATGAGTCTTTTACATCACGCACTTTCTCACCGAAAATAGAACGGAGCAATCTCTCCTCTGGAGTTAACTCTGTCTCACCCTTTGGTGTGATCTTACCAACCAAAATATCTCCTGGTCTGATCTCAGCACCAACACGGATAATACCGTCCTCATCTAGGTTGCGTAGTTTTACCTCTCCAACATTTGGTATGTCGTGAGTAGTAACCTCAACACCTAGCTTTGTATCACGAACATTACAAACCAGCTCCTCAATGTGAATAGAAGTAAATTTGCTTTCTTTTACTAATCTCTCCGAGATAATAATCGCATCCTCGTAATTTGCACCGTTCCAAGTCATGAATGCAACACGAACATTTTGTCCCAATGCTATCTGCCCATTGTCTGATGTCGCTGAGTCAGCGAGCAGATCTCCCTTTTTAACTTCTTGCCCCTTATCAACTACTGGTCTTTGGTGGAAAATATTAAATGCATTTGTACGAGCAAAAGTAATGAGTTTGTATTCTTTTTCTACTTTACCACTCTTAACAACTACAGAGTCAGCATCAACATGAGTCACAACTCCGTCCTCATCAGCATATATTAGGCGGCCGATATTTTTTGCAGCCTCTGCCTCCATACCAGTAGACACATATGGTGCCTCTGGAATAATGAGTGGTACTGCTTGACGTTGCATGTTTGAACCCATGAGCGCACGATTCGCATCGTCATGCTCTAAGAATGGGATCATAGATGTAGCAATAGAATACGCCTGATTTGTGGCAACATCCACATACTCAACATCCAAAACATCAACGATAGCTGGCTGAGCATATCTACGAGCTGGCACTCTTTCACCTATTATAATCATGTCTTTGCCGTACTCTACTGACGCTGGAGCGATAACATGTTTCTCCTCCTCCAATGCATTCATATAAACTATCTCTTTTGTAATCTTGCCTGCCTTTACCTTTACATATGGTGACTCGATAATACCGAAATCATTAATACGAGCATAGTTAGACTGACGCAATATTAGACCGATATTTGGACCTTCTGGTGTGTGAATTGGACATACGCGGCCATAGTGTGATGTATGCACGTCACGAACTTCGAATCCTGCACGCTCACGAGTGAGACCGCCGGGACCGAGGGCTGACAAAGTGCGTAGATGCTCTACCTCTGCTAGCAAGTTCTCCTGATTCATGAACTGTGACAATTGATTTGTCGTAAAGAACTCTTTGATACGAGCCTGTAGTGGTCTCTGATTTACAATAGATACTGGCAATGTTGTATCTGTATCGATAACTGACATCTTATCCTGAATATTTCTCTTCATCTGTGTCATACCTGTGCGCACCTTTGCGGCCATCATTTCTCCTACAAAACGTACACGGCTTGATCCGAGGTGATCGATATCGTCCTCTACCGCATTTGTTGTAGCATTGAGTGTGATAACATGCTCGATTATCTTAACAACGTCCTCTTTTGAAAGAGTGCGACGCTCAGAATCTTTACCTTCTAAAGGCATTCCAAATCTCTTGTTGAAACGGAAACGTCCAACAGGCGAGAGGTCATATCTCTCGGCTGAAAATAGAGTGTCAAAATACTCTTTTGCATTCTCTGGTGTTGCCATGTCACCATCACGCAAACGTTTGTATATCTCAACATAAGCCTCATGAGAAGTCTTTATCAAGTCCTTTTCTAGCAAGCTTTTTACATATGCTTTTGCTTCATCAGATACAAATGCATTGACAATAGCATCATCAGAACCGAATCCCATAGCGCGTAGCATAGGAACGATACCGAACTTTCTCTTTTTGTCGATACGAACTGACATCTGATTGTCAGGCTCTGACAATACCTCTGCCCACACACCACGAGATGGTATGATCTTGGCACCGAAATATCTATGACCCTTGATCTCATCAGCGTCAAAGAAAACACCGAATGATCTAGCAAGCTGTGGCACTACTACACGCTCAACACCGTTAACGATAAATGTACCGTGAACAGTCATGAGTGGAAAATCCGCCATGAATATCTCTTGCTCTTTTGTTGTATTTAAAATCTTATTTTTAAGACGCAACTTGACACGCATTGGGGCTTCATAGGTCAACTTGTTCTCCTTTGCGTGAACTTCGTCATATTTTGGACTTGAGATCTCAAAAGAAAGGAACTCAAGTTCAAACTTTTTCTCCGAGTAGTCCTTTATAGGGCTAAACTCTTTGAATATTTCAGGAATGTCTCTGTCGATGAGTGTCTTATAAGACATCAATTGATTTTCGACTAGGTTTGGTAAATCTGCTAATGGCTTTCTGTATTTCGAGAAAGTCTTTTTTGGAAGTGTGGCGACACTTTTTTGCATAAATTTAAATTTTAAAAATTATAAACGCGCTATTAATATGACTCTCAAGCGCGCTATCCAATACACAATCGTAATCAGCGCTTGGGAATTATACCATATTCTATAGATAACACAAGCGATTTTCAGTGGAAAACTGAAGAAAAACAAAAGTCGCCTTTTGGGGCGACCAGGGGGTAGGGTGAAGATGTAAAGCATGCCGCTGTCTTCGCTTAGCTGACGGTAATCAGCTTTGCAAATATAAATTAGGTATGATTAACCCTTTTTCGACTTTTCACGATGAGTTAAAGCCGAAACAGCAAGTCAGAAGTATCTATGCATTGACCCAAGGCACTTACAAGGCCGCAACACATATATCCTGAATCTTAACAGACCAAAAGGAAACGAAGGTCTGTTTCTTGCTCTCTCAGTAAAAGATCCTCACAACTTCACCCTAACATCAATCCTACTCTTTTGTATTTAAAATGTAAAGCAGACTATTTACTCTCAAATATCTCCTCTTCGCTAAATCTAGTCTTTGTAAAAGCTGGTTCGGATATGCGATAACCGACACCCATTATAACCGCAGCGTACTCATCATCAGCCAGACATAGTATCTCTTTGTATTGGTCAGCTGAAAATCCCTCCATAGGAGCGCTGTCTATTCGTAGCTCAGCACATGCCGCCAGGGCGAAACCGAGGGCTATGTAGGCCTGATTACTAGCTACGCGAAGCTTTTTCTCATCACTCATGCCAACCAAACCAAAAAATGCTCTAGCTCCCATTTCAAATTTCATTCTATCAAATAGACCTGCGTCGCTTTTAGATTTTATGAGCTCAGCATATTCCCCTATTCTTTTTTGTAAATCAGTTTTTGCAACAAAAACAAAAAGGTGAGAACAAGTGTTGACTTGTTTATTACCAAAACTCGCCTCCTTTAAATCATCTTTTAATTTTTGATCTTCTATTACAATCACACGAAAAGGCTGTATGCCAAACGAAGACGGAGCAAATCTAATCGCGTCTTTTATTTTCTGTATGTCTTCTGATGAGACTTTTTTATTGGTATCAAATTCTTTGACAGCAAATCTCCAGTCAAGGGAGTTCAAAAATGTATTCATATTTGCTGATTATACCACAAACATAAACACCAGATTAATTTTCTTTATGATGACCTGGATGCATCTCAGTCTGCGACATTGATTTTAACTTGCCCATAGATATGAGATGAATGTCTTTTTGCATCTCAGATATCTTGTGATGCATAACATACAACTTGATGATAATAAAAACTAATATTGCAACTAATAGTAATTCCATATGTTATTTAAGTTTAGCATAACGTCCTTCATTTTTTGCAAAGGCATCCCTAGATCCAAATTTATAATTGTATCCATACATACGGGTCAGCTTGCTGCCGTCAACTGCTATCGGGTAGCTATAACCTTTCCAGCTTCCTTCCGCTGTTGGTATTCTGCCTCTAGTCGCGTGCCAGAAAAAGAAAAACGCCAATCTCGCCATCCACGGATATATCGGCAATGTCTTTTTACCTACTGCCTTTGCCATATCAGGACCGAGAACCACGTCGCCAGGAGGACATATATTGAACACTTCATATTTATGATT
Source organism: uncultured Candidatus Saccharibacteria bacterium (assembly GCA_964420875.1). Taxonomy (GTDB): domain Bacteria; phylum Patescibacteriota; class Minisyncoccia; order Phycocordibacterales; family UBA5272; genus JAUPVO01. Next base: position 64,486 of record CAYQUK010000001.1, on the reverse strand, counting down.
TACTTTTGGATCAAAAGAAAGGAGAGCGACCAGATCAGCCACATCGTCCTCATGTATATATTGCCTCAACCATTTTGGAGTCACAGGAACAAATGAAACCATCGCTGAAACAATCTTGTAAACAAAATTTCCCTTTAACGCCCCAGAGAGAGCTGATTGCAAACCAAAACGTACACGATCGTACCTTCCTCGTGGACCGGATATAGCTGCAGGACGCACAACAGATATTGTCGGCATATGCCCACCCTTCTCATTATTCTCTTTTATTTTTTTCTCTAGATGTTCCTCTACCCATCTCTTCTCTTCGGCATAAAGATAATTTGTCTTTCTAAATGGGTCAGTCTCAACATATCTGTAGTCCAGGCTATTGTCTGCAAATGCCCCATATGATGCAACAGTAGAAAAATAAGTCAGTCTCTCTACAAATTTATTTTCAAAACAAAAATCAAATATCTCGTCAGACCCATCAATATTCCATTTATACGACAGCGGTCTGTTACCATATATCTCACGTATCTGCCATGCTGTGTGTATTACTATCTCTGGAGAGTACTGTGCCACTTTTGATTGCCAAGTTTTATCACTAGTATTTGCGTGTATATAGACCAATTTATCTCTATTTGCGTGAGTCTTATACATGTCAGGCTCAGACTCCTTATCGAGAGCTATTATCATCTTTACATCTGGGCGGGCAGCGTACAAATCCACCAACATTTGGCCTATATATCCGGCTCCGCCTGTAATAAAAAGGGTTTTCTGCATATGTGTATAAGTATAACATCCATCTGCTATAATGGATATGTGAAAAAGATAGTATATCTGATTACCAAGTCCAACTGGGGCGGAGCTCAAAAAGCAGTTCATGATTTGGCCACCCATCCAAAGATATACAATAACTATGAGGTAGTTGTAGCTAGCGGAAATGACGGCGAGCTTTTAGAAAAAATATCTAGCAAAAAAATACGCACAGTAAATCTAAAAATTAAAAATAACATGAATCCCTTTACGGCATTCAAAAATTTATTTGATCTTTATTTTTATCTGGATAAAGAAAAGCCGGACATAGTACATCTGCATAGCTCAAAAATATCAATGTTTGGAGCGATTGCAGCGAGACTTGCTAGTGTGCCTCTTATAATATTCACAGCTCACGGTTGGCCACATAACGAGGACAGAAATATTTTTACAAAGACTGTACTACGACTACTCATGTGGATGACGGTGTCGTTGTCACATCGCACTATAGCCGTATCAGAAAATGTTGTGCAGTCTTTGCGTGCTCCAAGCTTTATCAAAAAGAAAATGGTAGTGGTATACAACGGCATACAAAAAGGTGACTATAAACAGTTACCAAAACTTTCAGATGGAGATAAGAATAAAAAAATAAAACACATAGTCAGTATTGGCGAACTCAATCACAACAAGGCCCACGATACAGTGCTGCGCATATTGCCGCAAATCAAAAATATACAGTATCACATCATAGGTGAAGGTAGCAGCAGGGGCAAACTTGAAAAGTTAATCCGTGAGAAAAAATTAGAAAAACGTGTCACTCTCTATGGCCATATCAATAATGCAAAGTCCCTACTTCCTCAATACGATGCATTCCTATTACCCTCACGCACTGAGGCTCTCGGCTATGTGTTGCTCGAGGCATTACAAGCCGGCATACCAGTCATAGCCCGCCATGTTGGAGGTGTGCCAGAGATAATACGTGACCTACCTTATGCCCGCCTATACAAATACGATACAGACCTGATGGATATACTGAACGAGCCACTCCCTACAGATTTTAAATGGGATGACAAACGTTTTGATTTTGAGAAGATGATAGAAAAGACTTTGTTTTTGTATAAATAATATGATACCCAAAACTATACACTATTGCTGGTTTGGTAATGGACAGAAAGGCGAGCTGATTGAGAGATGCATAGCCTCATGGCGAAAGCTGTTGCCTGAGTACGAGATAATAGAGTGGAATGAAAGTAACTTTGATATCAGCAAATACGAATACACTCGCAATGTCTATGCACAAAGAAAATGGGCATTCGTGGCTGACTATGCCCGCCTCATCATACTGCGTGAACATGGGGGCATATATCTCGACACTGACATGTTTGTATTAAAATCTTTTGATGACTTTTTAGATAATGATCTAGTGTTAGGGAAAGAGGACGAGATACATATCAGTGCTGGTATGGTAGCGTCCACCCCACACAGCTTATTCATAGACAAATGTTTGGAGTACTACAATGCGAATACCAAAACACTGATAACTATACCTCGAGTCCTGACACAAATTTATAATGAAAATAAAGACAAACTTAGTAACGTAAAAGTCTTCGAATCAAAATACTTTTACCCATACACCGCAGAGAATATTAAAAAGTTTAACTATACCAATGCACCTAGCGAAAGCTATGCAGTACATATGTGGAACTATTCATGGGGGCACCCGATGATAAAGCTGGCAAAGAGAGTAGGTCTACACAAGCTCGGCGTTACAGTATCAGAAAAGCTGGGTGTAAAAAAGGTACTCAAAAAAATATTCCGAGTAATATAATATGAAATTCACAATCATAACACCAACATATAACAGGCCTGATGAGCTGACCCGTGCCGTAGAGAGTGCCTTGGATCAGACATATCAAAACTTTCAAATGGTTATCATCAACGACTCCCCTGATTATGATTACACAAGCTTTGAAAACAACTACACTGGCAACGATAAAATAATATATATAAAGAATAATAAAAACTCTGGGGTTAACTTTTCTCGCAATACAGCATTAGAGAAAGCAAAAGATTTAGAGAGTGACTATGTGATATTCCTAGACGACGATGACTGGCTATATGGCGATGCCTTAGAAAATATAAACAACGTCTTGGAAAAAGAAAGTCACAACTGGCTCATAACAAACAGAACGACAGGTAACGAAAACTTAACCAAAGTTAAAACTAAAAAAGAAAAGTACAACTACTTTTGGGATATGTTAATGTTGCGCAATATATATGGCGATGCGACACACACAATCAAAACGAGAGAGGCTGTAAAGTACAAATTTTCTAAGCATGTTAAAAATGGTGAGGAGCTTTACTATTTTGCACAGTTACCTTTTGACTTTATCTACAGAAACATTAACTCTACTGACTCAAATGGATACACCGTTAACGGCCTCACTGATGTATTAAAAAACAAATACAAAGAAAACACAAATAACCTCTGGAAGGAAAAACTAAATTGGAAAATGTTTTTATACCTAACACTGAGGAGCATGAAAGCATTAACCAAATAATATGAAAATACTTTTTCCAGAAAAAGATGACACCAGAATAGTTGAGGCTGTAAATATCCTGAACAAAGAAAATATCTGTGAGGCGATACTTGGCGATAACGACCTCTCTATCGCTGCAAAGGACTTGCTGGATGGAAAGGTGGATACTGTTATAGCTGGGGCCGCAAACAGCACAGCGGACGTATTGCGTGCAGGTATCAAAACAGTTGGCACAAGAAATGGTCTGGTATCTAGCTTTATGCTCATGACTCATAGTGACAAGACTTTTGCATTTGCCGACTGCGCTGTGGTACCGAGCCCAACAGCGGAACAACTGACACAAATAACAATCAACACTGCAGACAACTTTTATAAAATAACAAAACAGGTACCGGCTATCGCTCTACTCTCGTACTCAACTCTTGGCTCTGCTGATGGTGAAAGTGTCGAGAAAATGCGAATAGTAAAAAATAACATACAAGCCTTGAGACCGGACCTAAATATTGATGGGGAGATGCAATTTGATGCGGCCTATGATATTAACACAGCCAAAATAAAATCTAGCAACAGCACAGTAGCAGGACACGCAAATATATTTATATTCCCAGATCTAAACAGTGCAAACATAGGCTACAAAATAGCCGAGCGTATAGGTGGCGCAAAAGCTATAGGACCAGTAATACAAGGTCTGAACAAGCCCATGATGGACCTATCTCGTGGATGCAGTGTTGACGATATAGTGAACCTGACAAAAATAGTTATACTACTAAATAAAAATGAGAACTAGGTTTCGTTTTAAAGTATAAAATATACTTTATTATACAAACCTTTTTAACACCCTCTCTTTACCCAAAACATTTAACAGATAATACATATTTGGGGTTCTATCTTTTCCTGTTACCGCTTTACGCATCTCCATCATGAATGCGCCGAACTTCATATCTGGTGCAGCAGCCGCAACATCCTCTTTTACTTTTAATATCCAAGCATCTAGGTCTAGAGACATATCATACCAATAGTCTTGGTTTAATAGGCTTTGTATCTTTGTCTTTATGCCGGCATCAATATCTACAGATTTGTATAGCTCATCAAAGAAATACTCTATTTGCTCGCGTGCCACACCATAACGCACTATGTCTTTACGTGGGTTCTCTGTCTCTCTTTCAATGTTTAAAACCTGCTCTAGATACGCCCTATCTTTTGATATAACATTGTAAAACTCTGTGTCATATTTTTCCGCCCATGCGAGGAGTTCGTCTGCGACCACACTCGCGCTCTTGCTAGCAATAACATCACTAGATATGTCGTCTAACTTTTTAAAATCGAGTAGCGGCCCACGGCTGCTGCGCTTCATAGCATCTGTATCTAGAACATATTTTGATACATCTCTATTTGTTTCCCACCAAGAGTCAAAATCTGGATTAGCCAGTCTGTAAAGATAGGCGATAATGCTTTCTTTGGTGTATCCGCTCTCTTGATAAAAACTCATTGTAGCCTCGCTGTCTTTTCTCTTTGATAACTTTCTAACACCACCACCAGCATGTTTGTTAATTGGCATTATGTGACCATATTTTAGTACAGGAGTACCTATTTTTTGCCACAGCTCTATATGTTTACCCATTGATGATAACCACTCCTCACCACGGGTTACAAATGTTGTTCTCATTAGGTAATCATCTACCACATGAGCAAAATGATAAGTTGGCAATTCGTCTTTTTTAATCAAAACAAAGTCCTCGTCATTCTCCGGGATATTTTGTTCACCCAAAAATTCATCTACAAATTTCGTTTTCTTTAAATGATATCCTGATGCCTTTAGACGCAATACATATTTCTCACCATTAGCAATTTTTGTTTTCACTTCTTCTAGTGACAAATCGCGATGTTTTGCATACTCGCCATACACCCCGGTTCTGATTTTATTTGCAGTCTGCTGATCACGCATTTCAGACAACTCTTCTTCACTTATAAAACATGGGTATGCATAGCCATTCAAAACAAAATCATATGCAAATGCTGCATATATGTCTTTTCTTTTGCTTTGCCTGTATGGACCATAATCACCCGTCTCGCTACCATCCATTTTCTCACCCTCATTTGGTGTAAGATCATAGTCGTCTAAAGTTTTTATGATGTACTCTCTTGCGCCGTCCAGCTCACGCGCAGTATCAGTGTCCTCGATACGCAACATGAATACTCCACCAGTATTTACCGCAACAGCTTTGCTCACTAGTGACATATACACAGTGCCGATATGCATAGGCCCTGTCGGAGATGGGGCAACGCGCAACACCTCAGCACCAGATGGCAAGTTACGCTTTGGATACACAGCCTCAAAATCCTTACGATGCTTCACAATATCTGGGAAAAGTAGGTCTGCTAGCTCTTTGTTCATATATTAATACTAACACAAAAAAGCAGCCTTTTCGACCACTTTTTTGTTAACTAAATTATAGAATATTTAATTAGAAACTACCCATATCAGCGCTGATCTGAGCATTGAGTGCATCCATGTCTACATTATCAACTGATGCAGAAATATCCTCTGGTTGTGTGCTCTGGTCCTTTGTCGCATCACTTTTTATAACACTTTGCATTTCTGCTTTTACATCTACAGCTGGCTCAGTATTCATTGTTGTATAAAAATACCAACCCCCAACCACTAACACTATTACAATCACCGTACTAATTATAGTTGTTTTGTTCATAGAATTATTATTTTGCTGACTTTAAATCCCACATAGATCTGTCCTTTAGACCACTTAATAAAACCTTCAAATCATCTTGGAAAATTTTAATATTATCTTGTACTGACTTAACAGAGACCTTAATAGCATCTTTGTTTTCAACTGTTAATGTTGTAGATGCTGACACCATAACCTCGACACCAGCTATGCCTGACTTTACATTAGCTAAAGATGATTTAGCTTTTGTTAGCATTGTTTCGTATTTAGACATATCCACTGTTGTAGAGGCCTTTTTATCTGCTATGAATTTCTCAGTTCTAGTTAATGCATTTTCAAGGTGCACAGTTACCATTTTTAATCTCTCTACAGTTTGAGCAACTCTATTTTTTGCTAACTCTCTAGATCTCTCATTCATCTCTTTTCTCTCTTCTGTATTTGAGGCACGCATATCTTCACGTTTACCCCTAGCGTCTTCCATTATTGCACGGCGCTCATCTGAAGATGAGGCATTTTTCATTTGCTCACGTGTATCCATACGCAATTCTTTTCTATCTCCTTGATTTTGATCACGCATTTCTTTTCTGTCCTCGATCAGTTCACGTCTTGGGCCTGTACTCGAGGCAGACTTACCTTCCCATTTTTCCATCTCTGCATCACGAGCAGTATTTCTAATCTCTTTGATTTCCTGCCTAAGTGGTGGCATAATTTTTGGTTTTGGCATCGTTGTTGACGCTCTCAATTCTGCTGATACAGAAGTAGGTGGCATCATGCCATCCTGTGCACTAGCCAAAGCAAATGTTGCCATAACAGCTAATCCTAATACTTGATATTTTTTCATATTTTTTGTTTTTTAATTTAATAATCTACTAAATGGTTTGGACCAGAGTTAGTATCTATAAAGTATATCACGCATTGATTTTACAATATCCAATATTGCCAACATTTGATAAAAGGAGTAGTATTTTAAAGCAGAAAGGAGAAAATCATGTATACACCAGAGTTCTGGGAATACTGTTCACAAAAGATAAAAACAGAGCTGGAAATGTTCGTCTGGGAAGACAGCTTGCCACAAAGGATTGCCAACTGGGCTGTCTGTCTCCTCTTGAACGGGACATTTCTCGGCTTCATAATCTGGGCAATATTTTTCGCCAAACGGTGACGCATTTCCGTCACCGTTTATTTTTTATAGTACCTATCGCAGAATTCTTTTTTAAATTCGAAAAATCTATCATCAATTATTGATTGGCGTATATCGCTCACAAGTTTTATCATAAAATATAGATTGTGTGCCGAGGCAATAGTGCCAGCTAGCATTTCCTCTGCTCTGAATAGATGCGCGAGATAGCTTTTTGTATAGTCGTGATATGGTGAGTTGATGTCATTTGATATAGGGCTCATGTCATCTTTGTATTTTGCATTAGATATATTTACCTTACCATCATATGTATATATTACACCATGTCTAGCGATGCGAGTTGGCGATACACAGTCAAAAGTATCTATACCGTACTCCACACCTAAAAAGAAGTCTATTGGCTCACCTATGCCCAAGAGATGGCGAGGCTTGCCCTCTGGCAAGTTCTCCGTCGCACTCTTTACAGTTTTACCCATGTCCTCTTTTGTAAATGACCCACCGATACCAAATCCGTCAAAATCCATGGCACCAAGTGTCTCCGCGCTCTGTTTACGAAGGTCCTCAAATGCCCCACCTTGGACAACAGCAAACAAAGCCTGCTGCTCACCCGTCGCCTCGCTCACTCCCAACCTCTTGTGCTCATCTATACATCTCTTTGCCCAGCGATGTGTCCTCTCCATCGCCTTGATCTGATATTCATATGGTGCGAGTGGTGAAGTACACTCGTCAAATGCAAAAAATATATCAGCCCCGAGTGCATGCTGTATTTGCATACTGCTTTCTGGAGTGAACCTGTGTGATGATCCGTCGACAAATGATTTAAAAGTCACCCCATCCTCGTCGATGCGCGCCATCTGACTATTTGAGGCCTTGATTTTTACCTCACCTTTTTCATCAGTTGTTTGTTTTTGTTTAGCTGACAACTGTGCACTTGTTGCTATTTTACTTACACCTGTATCATATGCAGCGCCAAGTGAGAAAACTTGGAATCCTCCTGAGTCAGTAAAAGTTGGTAATACTCTGCCATTTTGTTCCCAATGCATCATCTTTGCGAACCCTCCATGCTTTGCAACTATCTCTACCCCTGGCTGTAGATATAGATGATAAGTGTTGGCGAGTACTGCCTGCCCCAAAGTATTTTTGATATCAGCCACAGACAAAGCCTTCACAGTTGCCTTCGTTCCAACTGGGATAAATGCTGGAGTCTGTATGTCACCGTGCGGAGTATGTATCACCCCGACCCTAGCGAGCACCGCCTCACTACTTTTCTTTTCTATTGTAAATCCAAATTTCTTTTCCATTTCTTTGTCTGGATTCTAACACAAAAACCAAAATGATTCTTTAGTCCACTAAAGTAAATCTTTTCAAAATCTGCCCATTATAGTCAACTTCTTCAAACCACATTTCAATTGGCCTTACAAAATACTTTGCGTCTGGGTTTTCATACATTGGTTCGTAGACAACAGTATAAGTATCGAGTACTGAGTCCAAAGCTAAACAATAAACCTTATACAGGTCACCTTTATAATGCCTGTAAACCTTTCCTATTTCTGGTGCATCTTTTGGTATTTCTACTTTATTCCCTTTCATAGACTTATTTCAAAACTACTTTTTCACCATTAAACCTTACACCTTCTTTTTTGAGTATTGATATCTTTTTTGTTTTGCCTCCACGATTATAATCACCTACCACTCCATCGCTACGCACCACACGATGACATGGCACAGTCTTGTCATAATTAGCCTTCATAAAGTTCCCCACCGATCTACTCGCATTTTTATTCCCAGCCTTTTCGGCGACAGATTTATAAGTCATTACCTTCCCTTCTTTGATGCCCCTCACCACACCCAACACCTTTTCTCTAAAGCTAACTTTTGCAATGACTTTTTTCATATTATAAATTATGTTCGATTATTTTCTGATTACTATCGAATAGGCAGTAACCCTTAACATATTCACCATTTAAAACTTTTGGTAACCAATACTTATCATCCTCCCACATGTCATTGTATGGTATATCCTCCACCTTGTACCAGTATGGCTTCATCTCTTCTGACTCTGTTGGCTCGCCAGACCATATCTCTGTTGTATATATGTGTACCACTTGATTCCACTCACTTTTATCTTGAAATCGAAATTCAATTTCTCCGACCTTGTTCAAATCTTTTATATCCACACTAACGCCTATCTCTTCACTTGTCTCTCGGACTGTTGCGTCCTCAACACTCTCACCCTCTTTCACTTTTCCTCCTACACCATTATATCTACCTATTCCAAAACCTATTTTCTTCATTGCGAGCATAACATCACTAACTCTATCAGAGTCTTTTTTTATCAAAAATAACAATGTGGTATTTTTCATATCTTAATTATACACCCTTACTCACCATCCTTATACGCCCAAATATATCTACTCGCTGTCGAGCGATATGGAGACCACTTGTCAGTGATTTTGAGTATTTTCTTTTCAAAGTCTTTTTGTTTCAATGCTTTTGCATCCCCTGATTTTGGGTGATACTTTTCAAGTTTATAAAGCCTCATCACACCATTGATCAGACCTCCATCTTTTATAGCAAATACATCTGCTCTGCCGAGAGTAAATATTAATATCATCTCCACAGTCCACCTACCCACTCCAACTATCTCAGTCAGCATCTCAATTATCTCCTCGTCAGACATACTATCAAAGTCATATTGATGCAAATCCTTCTCTTTAAAAAAAGTCGCCACATTTTTAACATAGCCACATTTTTGTCCTGACAATCCAGCCGCTCGCAATTTTTCTGGTTTTACTTTTATTAATTGCTCACATGTTGGCCACTTGTCACCAAACACACCCTTAAATTTATTTTTAATACTCCTCGCTGCTGCGGTCGACACCTGCTGACTGATGATGGATGAAAGTAGTGACTCGTACACCGATAACTCGGGTACTATTTTCTCAAGTTTTCCATGCAATACCTCTCCCAATTTCGGATCAACTTTTTTAAGATAATTAATTTCCTTTTGCATTTTACTTTTTACTTAAAATTAAATCTAGCAACTCTGGAAACTTTGCGGTTTTCATATCTTCAAATGTAAAATGTTTTTTGTTTTCAAATTTAATAACATTAACACCATCCACTTTTTCTACTATTTTACTTACACTACTTATCACATCTGCATAGTCGTCTGTTGAATAGATCAGATTGATACCTTTTGTTTTGTCGGCAATACTATCGTCTATTTCAAAATCAAAAAAGTTTGTGTTTAAGGTTTTATCAGTATCTAGCCATGGAGCAACCAAATACACATCACCAACTTTTACATTATTCTCTGACAAATATCTAATTATAAATCCAGCACCACAGCTATGTCCAACCAGAATAGTATTCTCATTTATTTTAAAGTTATCAAAAACACTTAACCACTTTTGATAATCTGGTTCATATGCTTCTGGCATATCCGGTGTCTGAGTACTGACGTCATTAACAATCAATTGCTGTTGCAGCCACGGTATCCAATGTGAATTAGACTGTGAATCCCCTTCCACATTAAAATACTCGTCTTTGTCCGGCATCCCATGAATAATTATCGCTGTTTGCATACTTTTACTTCATGTCACCCATCACCTCCTGGGTATGTACTGCAGGTTTTACGGCCTCGTATATTTTTGCTACCTTGCCAGTCTCATCGATGAGTACACTCATACGCTCGATACCCATGTATTCGCGGCCCATGAATTTCTTTAGTCTCCACGCACCATAAGCCTGTATCATCTCTGTAGACTCATCAGACAATATTGGGAAATTGAGATCATATTTGTCTACAAATTTCTTGTGACTCTTTACACTATCCTTACTCACACCTAATACAACTAGACCCATCTTTGACATGTCTGCAAAATTGTCACGAAAGTTGCACGCTTCTGTAGTACACCCCGGTGTATCGTCTTTTGGATAAAAATATATCAATACCTTTTTGCCGAGATAGTCAGACAACTTGTGAGTCTTGCCATCTTGATCTGGGAGTTCGAATTTGGGAGCTTTATTTCCTACCCTTAACATACTACTAGTATATTAGCTTTTTCTTGTTTTGCCTATGACTGAAAATATAAGCAGTAAATAGCACACTCATTATGACTGCGAACTTTACAATTTCTCCAATATGTACACCAACAACAGTCTCGAATAGCAATACAACGCCGATCAGCCCGACTATCACATATGCTGCCTTTTTGAGTGGTGGATGTTTGTGAATAATAGCCGATACCAGAGTGGTAACAAAAAGCATAGACACTATACCGATCAGCACACCAGACACAACCACATAATAATTGTGAGATAGCCCAACAGCAGAGACAACATTATCAATCGAGAATACCGCATCAGCAAAAACTATCTGCATTATCACAGCCGCAAATGTGGTCTTGTATTTCAAGTTGTGCCCATCATCAGCCTTTTTAATATAAAGATGATCAACTGCTAGGTATATGAGATACAGTCCACCAATAATCAATATCCATTTGTTTTGAATAATCAGGGTCGCGAAAAATAATGCCACGAGGCGCAACCCCGCCCCTCCAAGTATTCCCAATCTGATTGCCAGCTTGCGTTGCTTTTCAGGTAGCGGCTCGGCGAGTGAGGCATTAACGAGTGCGTTATCAATTGATAGCAAGACCTCAATAACAGCCAGTGAGGCAATAACTGGTAAATATGTAATTAAGAACTCCCCACTTAAAAAATTAATTATTTGTTCCATATTTTTTAAATTATTTACTAACTATATCCGCTATGACCTTCACCACACCTTTGTCGAACATATTTGGAAGTATGTTATCAGTACGCAAGTCAGTGACATAGCTAGCCAAGGTCTCGCCGATAGTCACAAAAGTCTCGAGCTCTATTTTCTTATAAGTTCCTGCTGATTGAGCATCAAGTACGCCGCGCCAAAATCCTGGGAATACTAATGAGTTGTTGATCTGATTTGCATAGTCACTGCGACCGGTGGCAACAATGAATGCACCAGCCTCGTGAGCCAGCTCTGGCATTATCTCTGGTGTTGGATTAGCGAGGCCAAATATTATGGATTTACTATTCATAGTTTTAACCATGTCAGCCGTCAGGACATTTGGTTTAGATAGTCCAATAAAAACGTCAGCGCCTGATACAGCAATAGTGAGGTCTCCGGAAAGATTTTTAACACTTGAATTATTAAGTAGCTCTAGTTTCTCTTTGTTCAAGTCTGCGCGAGACTCATTGATTATCCCCTTGCTATCAACGTAAACAATATTTTTAACTCCATATGCGTTCAAGAGGCGCGCTGTCGCAACCCCTGCTGCACCAACACCAGACAGGACCACTCGCACATCCTCCTTTTTCTTGTCAGCCAATTTTATAGAGTTGATAAATGCAGCGAGCGCAACGGTGGCCGCACCCCATTGATCATCATGCATCACAGGGATAGATAGCTCAGCACGCAGCCTCTCCTCTATCTCAAAACATTTTGGACTGGCAATGTCCTCAAGATTGATACCACCAAAAACTGGGGCTATATTTTTGATAATTTTTATTATCTCCTCAGTATCCTGAGTGTCGATACAAATTGGAAATGCGTCTACATTTGCAAACTCTTTTAATATGGCTGCCTTGCCCTCCATCACTGGTATAGCGGCCGATGCACCGAGATTACCAAGTCCTAATATAGCAGACCCGTCACTCACTATGGCTACAGTATTTTTCTTGAGAGTTAGAACTTTATCGAGAGACTTGTCAGCCGCAATAGCATTACACACAGCCGCCACGCCAGGAGTATACGCTCGAGACAATGCCTCACGATTATCTAGTTTTAATTTACTAACTGTTTCCAATTTCCCACCATACTGCTTATGAAGCTCTAATGCTTCGGCATTGTAATCATGATTTTCTGACATTTATTTTTCTAGATACTATTCTTGTAAAGTTCCATCTTGGCGCGAACCACCTTTTTCATCTCCTCAGCACCGGCACGGTCGAACTTGTACGGGGCTATTTCATTTGGATTCTCGTCTATGTACTCCTTGATGCCGTCTCTGAATGCTTTTCTAATCTCAGTATTGATATGTATGACACTGATACCAGCCTTGATACTGTTGAGCAGGTCCTCATCTGTGTTGCCACTGGCTCCATGAAGTACTAGAGGCACTCCGGCCACATCACGTATCTCACTTATCCTGTCTACATGAAGCTTTGGCTCTGGGGCGTCGACGAGCATACCGTGAACATTCCCAATAGCAGGAGCAAATAGGTCTATGCCGGTACGCAACACAAAATCCCTCGCTTGATCGCGTGTTGTTAAATTTGTCTCACTAACACCTTCTGGTAATTTTGAATTAAGAGACGAAGACTGACCAATATATCCAAGCTCTGCCTCAACCAATACTCTCTTTCTGTTTTTTTCTTCATATTCACGCACCCAGTCGACACATGTCTTTACAAGTTTTACATTGTCCTCATATGCAAGCTTTGCCCCATCAACTATCACACTGTCATATCCTGCCTCCACAACCTCTTTTACTTTTTCAAAACTGTAAGTGTGATCAGCGTTCAAAAATATTGGCACAGTGTACTCACGCTTCATCTCATCTACTATATTACGCGCCATCTCAATACCTAGATATTCACGCTCACCTTCTGAGAGACCTATTATAACTGGCTCACGCAAATCATCAGCAACTTCACATATAGCACGCAATTGATCCAGGCTTGATATATTAAAATGGGCAATGGCTTTACCCTGCGCTTCATACTTTTTTATTAATTCATAATACTCACCTGTTTGATTTTGCATATCTGTTTTATGTGTATAAGTTTAACATATAATGCTGGCTCTAATATAGAATATATAATATGAATAAAGAGTTAGACTTTTTGGCTATTGGAGATACAGTCGTGGACGCATTTATCAGATTAAAAGAGGCTCACGTCAGCTGCAATATAGACCATGCCAGCTGCGAAATATGTATGGCCTTTGGGGCAAAAGTGCCTTATGAGAGCGTGACCATCATCCCAGCTGTTGGCAACTCGGCTAATGCAGCCGTATCTGCAGCTAGACTAGGACTACAATCAGGCCTAATAACATTCCTCGGTAATGACGTTAATGGTAGAGAGTGTAAATTCCAACTTGAGCAGGAAAATGTTGATACCGAGTATGTTGTAATGGAAAATGGGAAGATGACAAATTATCACTATGTTTTGTGGTTTGGGGACGAGCGCACAATACTAATCAAACACGAAACATTCAAAACTTTCTTACCACCGATCACAAAGGCTCCTAAATGGATATATCTCTCTTCTCTTGGTGAACATGCAAAGGACTTACATTTTGAATTAGCGCATTACCTGAGCGAGAACCCGGAGGTGCAGCTAGCTTTTCAGCCTGGAACATTTCAAATTAAAATGGGTAAAGAATTGTTAGCACCAATATACAGTCGTACCAACTTTTTTTGTTGTAATGTCGAAGAAGCTATGCAAATACTCGGAACTGATGTACGCGACTTGCCTACATTATTACTAGGAATATCATTACTCGGTCCAAAGGTCACATGTATAACAGATGGTAAGGATGGTAGTTATATGAGATACAAAGATGAGAACTATTTCTTGCCTATTTACCCTGATCCTACGCCTCCACTCGAGCGTACTGGTGCAGGAGATGCATTTGCTAGTACATTTGCTGCGGCGATAGTATCTGGAGTTGACCCAGTTGAAGCGTTACGTTGGGGGCCAATTAACAGTATGAATGTTGTGCAATATATCGGAGCACAAAAAGGACTACTAAAAAAGAAAGACATAGAAAATCTGCTGGGGCAGGCGCCTGCTGACTATGTAGTCAAAAAGCTTTAGAGCTTTATTTCTATTTTACCGTCTCGTATATAAAATTTCTCTTGATTGCCGGATTTTTCTTTTACTAAAACAGATAACAAGTTGTCATCTATTTCTTTTATTTCAATGGATGCATTTTCACCATCAGCATAACAGTCAAACTCTTTTGGCTCATTCAGTAATATCAAGCTCTGTACAAATAGCTTGTTTTCAATACTAATACTTTTCAAAACTATATTATATTTTTGATGAAGACCTTCAACCGAAATATTTTCTAATTTACAATCAATATACTCTGCTGGAGCCTGTATATTTTTACTCTCTTTTATTTTTATCTCCACCTTACTCTCTATTTTCTTTTCTTGTTTTTTTAACCAAAAATTACCAGATAGAAAATCATTATAAAAATGTGTTAAATATTTTCCAAACATGTTTTGATTATATCATCTTTTGAAATGCTGTATTCTTTGTACAGCTCTGCAGATACTCCAGACTGACCAAATCTATTATCTATACCCATGCGTATGACTTTTGTCGGGTGACGATCTGCCAAGAGCTCACACACAGCACTTCCCATTCCTCCCACTTTCTGATGTTCTTCCAAAGTAATGATATTTTTATACTGCGATGCAAATCTAACTATCGCCTCATCTGGCAATGGCTTTATAACAGATAAATTTACCACAGCAACCTGTATGTCTTTTTTCTCCAGCTCACGAGCAGCGAGTAATGCTTCGTATATTATCGGCCCAGTTGCAAATATGCAGACTTTTTTTGCCTGAGGCTCTGGGGAGACGAACAATATCTCTGGCTTTTTAATATCTATCTTTTTATATTCTGGAGAAAATATAACAGGTGACTTTTCTCTTGCTAGTCTGATATATACTGGGCCATCTATATCGTGAGCGAGACGAGTCATCAGATACGCCTCTCTAGAGTCGCATGGTGACAACACTGTCATATTTGGCATAACTCGCATCAAAGCTATATCTTCAACAGCTTGATGAGTCCCACCGTCTGGCCCGACTGATAATCCAGCATGAGCCCCCACAATAACAACTTTTTGATTATTATAAGCAATAGTTGTTCTGATCTGTTCCCAATTGCGTCCTGGATTAAACATTGCATAGCTGGCTATAAATGGCATGGTTCCCATTGCTGCCATACCGCTAGCCATAGCGGCCATATTCTGCTCGGTGATGCCAACCTCTACGAATCTAGATGCAAACTTTTCTTTGAACAAATGCATTTGCACACTCTCGGTCAGATCAGCACAAAGGGCAACAACTTTATTATCTTCATCTCCAATGTCACACAACGCCAAACCAAAACCTTCACGCGTAGCCTTCATTTCTTGTTCCGTTGTAAATAGATTTTTATTTAGCATTTTATTCAAAATTAATTTTCCCTCCCATAGTTCTGATCTCTCGCAATGCAGCTCTCGCCTCCTCTTTATTTGGCGCTTTGCCATGCCAATGATAATCACCCTCTATGTCTTTGTAACCGCGACCAGGAACAGTGTGAGCTACTATCATAGTCGGTTGTATGCTGTTACTCTTTGCTATGTTTATAGCATTTACTATTTCCATCATATTGTGTCCATCTATTTCTAAAACATTAAAATTAAAAGCCTTTAGCTTTTCGGATAATGACTCGAGTGGCAACACATCTTCTGTTCTACCATCTATTTGTATACCATTTCTGTCAATAATAGTTATTATATTTGTAAGATTATATTTAGATAGGTTAAGCATCGCCTCCCAAACATTACCCTCATTCATCTCTCCATCCCCCATGAGGCAATAAAAGTTCTTTGGTAAACCTCCCAACATTTTATCTGCCAGACTCATACCTATAGCTTGAGACAGTCCGCAACCGAGTGGTCCACTGGAGGTTTCGAGAGATGGCAAGAATTCTCTGTGTGGGTGACCTTGCAATCTGGAACCAAATTTTCTTAAGGTTTTCAACTCTGAGACAGCAAAATATCCCGCATGAGCCATGGTCGCATACAATACAGGAGCGATATGGCCATTTGAAAGTATCAATCTGTCACGATGTATCCAGTCTGAAGCCTTTGGATCATGTTTCAATACTTTAAAATAAAGAGCCGTAAACACATCAGTCATGCCTAGTGGTCCAGCTGTGTGCCCACTTTTTGCCTCAAGCAACATCTCAATGATTGAAACTCTGATCTCTTTTGCTCGTGCCTCTAGTTTATGTATTTCAATATCAGTCAAACTCATCTTATGAGTGTACTATGTTTTTGAGTTTGCGATATGTGGATACAACATCTAACGTATTCTTAAGGGCGCTACCTACAGCAAATTGTGTAGCGCCAACATCAAGGCATCTCTTTATTGTATCTTCATTCATCGCTCCATCTATTTGAATATTCTTATCTGAGTTTTGACAGACCTTTTTAATATCATCTATCACCCCCTCTCTGAATGCTTGCCCTTGGAAACCGACATGATCTATACCCATCAGCTGCACATAGTCACAATTGTCTATATCTTTTAAGACGCTATCGACATCGCCACAAATAGCCATTTGCATCTCATATTCTCTGCAGTATTCATGGGCCTCTTTTGCTGTTACTTTATCATTCAAATGCCAGACCACAAAAGCCGCGCCCATGTCTTTTACTTTTTCTAAAGTCTCCATGTCGCTTTGCCCAAGTAAGTCAAATTCAAAATCATATATATCCCAATGTGGCAACTCCTCAGTGCCAGTTGGTTTCCATTTTACGAGATCAATCTGAACACGTTTTGCCACCTCAACATATCTATCTAATTGAAAACAAACATTATCAAAACTGTTTTCAAGTATTGCTGGAGTTATCATTATTTTCATATATTAGTTATCTATTTCATCCACCCTTGCTACGTGACGACCTCCTTCAAAATCTGTACTCAAAAACATATCAACAGCCTTGTAGCACTCCTCTTCTTCTACAAATCTATAACCAAAAGATATGGCATTAGCGTCATTGTGTTCACGCCCAAGCCTAACAATATCTAAATTAGTACCATAGTACGTCGTACACCTGACGCCTTTTTGTCTATTCATAACTATCGCCTCACCTTCACCAGACCCTCCGAACACTATAGCTCTAGAGTCCAGTCCATTTTCTATATCATAAGCCAAAGCCTCACGAGCCTGTTTGATATATATAGGGTAGTCATCTAGCTCATCGTAAACATATGCTCCACAGTCCTCTATCTCACAATCAGTATAGTTAGTCTCTAAATAGCTCTTGACCATCTCTTTTAATTCAAAACCTGCATGATCTGTTGCGAGATATATTTTCATATTAATCAGTTATAAGTTTACCAGCCTTAACAGCGTGTTCAACTAGTGTGTGAGTATACCCCATCTCATTATCATACCAAGCCAGAACTTTTACTAGATTACCATCTACTACACGTGTCATCTTAAGGTCTGCTATTGATGCATGAATGTTGCCCTGTATGTCACTACTCACCAACTCCTCATCTGTTGCATCAAAAATCATTTTCCATCTATCTGTCCGTGCAGCTTTACGCAATATATCATTAACCTCCTCTGCTGTGGTGTTGCGCTTTGCAATGAATGTGATATCAGCTATTGATCCCGCTGGCACAGGCACACGAATAGATATACCGTCGAACTTACCCGACAGCTGAGTGAATGCCTTTGTGACTGCTATAGCAGCACCTGTTGATGATGGGACAATATTTTGGGCTCCAGCGCGACCTTCACGATAATCTTTTTTATTTGGACCGTCGACTATTGATTGTGATGCTGTATATGCGTGCGTAGTCGAGAGTATCGCCTTCTCAATTCCTATCGCTTCATCCAGTATCGCTATGACTGGTGACGATGCATTAGTAGTGCATGATGCATTAGAAGATATATCGCAAGATGATAACTTGTTTTCATTTACACCGAGCAAGACTGTCTCACCATTTACAGATGCATCCTCCCCAGCCTTTGCAGGCGCTGATATAACTACGCGTTTTGCTCCGCTGGCGATATGAACTTTTGCTTTATCCCATGAGGTGAAGAGCCCTGTACTCTCGATAACAATATCAATATTTAGATCTTTCCAAGGTAACAATGTGGGATCTTTTTGCTGTACAAATTTTATCTTGTGGTCTACATCTGTTTTGATTATGAGATATTTCTCTATCTCACTCACCTCCTCTACATCAACATCAAAGTCACTGATACCGTATACTGTGTCATATTTGAGCAGGTATGCCATGTTGTGTATGTCACCGAGATCGTTCACAGCTACAACATTCAATTCATTTCTCTCTATAGCGACCTTTAAAAATGCGCGCCCAATACGACCAAAACCATTTATCGCTACGCGAGTTTTCCTGTTGCCAGTTAATATCTCACTATTACTTATCGCTTGTTTTATTTTACTTAACATATAGAAAGTATAACATCAAAGCGAAGCTTGAATATGGCTATTCCTAACAGTCTATTTGTGTCGGCAGGTGGGAACGATCCACCGACCTTGGGCTTATGAGTCCCACGCTCTAACCAACTGAGCTATGCCGACGATACATAGTAAAATAACATAAAACTGAGATATTTTCAAGACAAAGGCCGTCGCTACGCGACGGCCTTTGTCTATTCTTGTTGCGGAGGGACGAATCGAACGTCCGCCTGGAGGTTATGAGCCTCCCGAGCTACCTCTACTCTACCCCGCGATCTGTGTATATACACAATAACACAGTATTAGATAACTTTCAACTCTTTAAATACAGCCTCATACATAGCAAAAGCTCTCCTGGCCTCTCTTTCTGTTAATGTGTATTGCATGCCCTCATGAGCTATTTTATTGCGTATTTTATGTGCATCCCATGCCAGGTCAATAGATCTAAAGTTGGCCTCTTTTAGCATTTCGCCGAGGTCCTGTCCTGGATACCCTGCGGTACGCATAACATCATGTAATAGGTTGTCAGCCTCAAGTATGCCTATTCTCCACAATGCATCGTGGTCACTAGACATGTAGTCCTCTACCATTGCCCAGCGTGGATGTTTTACATACTCAGACTCTTTTGGTGGGTCTATCTCATGCGCTACGACTCTAGGGTTATGTGCATGTATCACTTCAGTTTTTGTATTGTCATGGTGACTGTCATCAGTATCGTGTTTTGCATGTTTACCGTATACATCGTCATAACCTATGGCACCCTGGAACATATGCTCATAATGCTCCACAGCTGCACGCATTCTCATTAACCACAAATAGAATATAAATATAAACAGCGGCAACATGAATAGCGAGAGTATTGTCAAAACGTCTGTTAGGAATGACAAAAAGTTATTTTGTATAGACAATGTAAAACCGCTAGTACTGTTTGAAACTACAGCATGCAAGGTATCTGTGACATTTGATGTGTTGTTTGCGTCATTTGGATAAAAATCATAATTGTCCATTATCCCATCACTATCAGTGTCAACACTGTTAATATTAGACCCTATTAACTTTTCATATTTATCACCTATACCGTCACCATCAGTGTCTATGTCATCGTATTCTACAGATCTATAACTGTCTGCTGGGTATGCATCACGCCCATCTATTACACCGTCACCATCTGTATCCTTGTTAAGAGGGTCAAGACCTTTGAATATCTCGTCTCCATCCAGAACACCATCATGATCAGTGTCCGGACTATTAGCATCCATGCCTTTATCCAACTCTACACTGTCCGGTATCCCGTCACCATCAAAATCTCTAGGGTCCATACCGAAAAACATGCGCACATGGTCTGTCCATGATAATTGATCTCCAAAAAGCTCTCTTATTTTTTCTGTTGTTAGGTTGTTGGCATCAAAAGTCTTTGAATCACGTATATCAGGTATACCGTCACCATCTGTATCACGAGTTGTGTTGATACCAAAATTATCAAGCACCCCTAAACCAGACCCACCTGTCTCACTGGTAGAAGTTGCCAACCACGCTCTATCCCGTAAACCATCCCACTCTTCGCCTTGTACATTCAAAAGATAATCTTCTGGAGACATTCTCTTAATCCAAAAATACCAAATATATTTTAGCCAAAGAAGTCCATCATATACGCGATTAAAAATATAGTCTAAGCTAAAAGAATACACACATCTATTATAACCTTTCGATATCCTCTCCGATAGTGAATAAGTGCTCCTCTTGTCCCCATGCTGCTAACCCCTGCACTCCAAATGGTAGCCCTGATTCTGATTTACCTGATGGGACACTGATACCCGGGACACCTACAATGTTAGCTGGCACTGTAAATATGTCAGCCAAATACATTGATAGTGGATCATGTTTATCTCCAAACTTCCAAGGTAAAATAGGTGATGTTGGTGTCAATATAACATCTACATCAGAAAATGTTTTTACAAATTCTTTTTTCAACATATCACGCACTGATACAGCTTTGTAATAATACGCATCATAGTATCCGCTAGAGAGCACATATGCGCCGAGTAGTGATCTGCGTGTGGGCTCGGGACCCAGTCCTGCCCCACGACTTAGCATCATACTCTCTGTTGGTGACCTGCCATCAACATGCTTACCATATCTCACACCTTCAAATCTAGCTAGGTTGCTGCTAACTTCTGCTGGCATCAAAATATAATACACAGCCAAAGCTTTTTCTATATTCTTAATATTAATATCTACAACTTCATAACCAGAGGTCTTTAAACCTTGTACAACTTTATCAAAATTCGCCTTTATTTCAGCATCCACTCCTTCTTGATTTATGAATCCCATCGGCACACCGATTTTCTTTCTAAATTCTTTTTTAGGAATATCCGTAATAGTTGTAGCGTCTTTTTTATCTTGCCCACTTATAATATCAAAAATGATTTTTGAGTCTGCTACAGTATTTGTGAATGTTCCTATAACGTCTAATGATGACCCCATTGCGATTAGTCCGTAACGGCTCACTGATCCATATGTAGGCTTTAATCCAACGGTCCCGGTAAATGATGCTGGCTGACGCACTGATCCTCCTGTATCAGATCCGAGCGACACAGGCACACCACCATATGCCACCACGGCCGCAGACCCACCCGATGACCCACCTGGTACACATGACTTGTCTATCGGGTTCAATGTCTTTTGATAAGCACTATTTTCAGTTGAGCTACCCATTGCAAACTCATCCATGTTCGCACGACCGACTATTATCGCTCCAGCTTCTTTTAATTTCTTTACTACTGTCGAGTCATATGTCGCGCGATAATTCTCGAGCATCTTGCTTCCTGCGCTCGCTGTGTGTCCATCAA
The DNA here is from genome assembly GCA_964420875.1 of uncultured Candidatus Saccharibacteria bacterium. Classification (GTDB taxonomy): domain Bacteria; phylum Patescibacteriota; class Minisyncoccia; order Phycocordibacterales; family UBA5272; genus JAUPVO01. The sequence goes on along the minus strand of CAYQUK010000001.1, from coordinate 42,269 downwards.
AACATATATTGTCTTTTATTACTATCGGGACACCTGTCATCGTAGTCCCTTTACCAGCGTCGAGCATAGCCTGAGCTACAGCGATCTGCGCCTCTATGTCCTCATCACTGTAAAGCTCGAGCAAAGCCTTTATCTCAGCGTCTTTGCTTTTGATAACATTTACATATTCAAATACCACATCATGTACTGATGAGTTTTTAATTTTTTCTGCAAGTCCTAAAATTATCGAGTCTTTCATATTATTGTTTGATTACTTGTGATACTTTATAATATCCGTTTTGTGTTGCTGGGGCATTGGCCAAAGCCTTGTCTCTATGCTCACCGTCAAACATCACTTCGTCACCCTTATAAACATCATGTGGCGTACCATCAGCCACGACTGTACCATCCACACTACTAGTATCCACATCTTGCACCTCTTTTACATATGCCAAAATATCAGATATCTCTTTTGCATACTGCTCGCGCTTACTCTCATCAATTGTAACCTTTGCCAACCCCTCCAAATAAGCAAATTCTTCTTTGTTCATAGGGATATTATATCACAACTAAAATAACTTTTTAAATTCGTTTTCGTCCAGGATTTTAATGCCCAACCTTGTCGCATCAGAGAGCTTTGACCCAGCATTTTCGCCTGCAAGCAAATAATCAGTTTTTGCAGACACACTGCTCGAGACCTTACCACCATTGCTTTCGATCTCATTTTTAAAATAGTCACGAGACTGGCTGAGAGTGCCTGTTATTACAAATGTTTTACCCTGTAACTTTTCTGACACGTTCTCATTTTTCTCATCTGAGACTTTTATATATTTTAAAAGTCTTTCTAATAAAGTTTTGTTTTTGTTATCAGCAAAATATGACAAGATGCTTTTTACAGACTCCTCACCAACACCGTCAACCTCGAGCAACTCGTTCTCATTTGTATTTCTAAACTTCTCAAAACTTTTATAATGCTTTGCCAACAGCTTGGCCGTAGTCTCACCAATATGTATAATGCCGAGTGCATAAATAAACTTTGAAAGTGTTACATTCTTACTAATGTTCACAGAGGATATAATATTCTCCGCACTCTTTTCTCCATATCCAAATAAATCTTTTATGTCTTCAACCTTTAATTCATATATTGATGCCATATCAGTGATGAGGCCGAGCTCGTTAAATTCATATATTATCTTTTCTCCTAAGCCGTCAATATTCATAGCCTTTTTAGAAACAAAGTGCACCAACTGCTCGAGATGCTTTGCAGGACACTCAGCGTTCAAACAGTAAAGCGCCACGCTGTCGTCACGCTTTGTGAGTTGCGACTGACATGCTGGGCACACACTTGGAAGCGAATACTTTTTAGTTTTCTCGGGGCGCAGACTCATAACCACCTCAAGCACCTCTGGTATGATGTCGCCTGCTTTTTGTATTATCACAGTGTCACCAACGCGCACATCTAGTCTGTCTATCTCATCTTGATTATGAAGTGTAGCTCGACTGACCTGGCTGCCAGCTATCAAGACCTTTTTTAGATGTGCGACTGGTGTAATAGCACCAGTACGTCCAACCTGTACTGTAATATCCTCCACAACAGTCACAGCCTGCTCTGCAGGGAACTTGTAAGCGATACCAGCACGCGGCGCCTTTGCTGTATAGCCAAGACTTTCAAAAATCTCTCTTTGATTAATTTTTATAACCATACCATCCACCCCAAACGGGAAATCATTTCTCTTCTCAACAAAGGCATCATATATTTTTTGCACACCTTCAATACTGTCTGCAAATTTTGAATTATCATTAACCATAAATCCCATCTCATGTAAAAAATCTAACTCCTCTTTTTGAGTTTGCTTCATACCTGTCGAACATTTGTCTATATCATATGCAAAAAATTGTAAATTACGTTTTGCCGCCACAGATGAGTCAAGTTGACGAAGTGTCCCTGCCGCCAAGTTGCGCGGATTAGCATACTCTTCCTCCCCATCTTTTACTAATTGTTGATTAAACTTTTCTAAATCACTTTTCTTTATCCAGCATTCACCGACAACTATCATGTCTATTTTTTTACTTAGCTCTAAAGGTATAGACCTGATGGTGCGCACATTGTGCGTCACATCCTCCCCCACTTCACCATCACCACGAGTTGCTGCCATTACCAGCACTCCAGCTTTATAAGTCAAAACCACTTTTAGACCATCTATTTTTAGCTCACAAATATAATTTGGTTTAATTTTAATATTATCTTTTTCTAAAATTTTTATATTCCTATCTTCCCAATTACGAAGCTCTTCATATGAAAAAACATTATCAAAACTCCACTGTCTAATCTCATGTTTTACTTTTTTAAAACTATCTAGCACATCACCGCCCACTCGCGTAGTTGGAGAATTTTTATCTCTGTATTCTGGGTACTTATTTTCCAACTCTAACAACTCTGTCATCATGCCATCATATGCCTCGTCACTAATACTAGGCTTGTCTAAAACATGATACAAATGCCTGTGTTTATCCAGCTCGGCGCGTAATGCCAGCAATCTTTTTATTTCATTACTATCTCCTGCCATATTGCTATATTATAGCAAATTTAATTGTATCTTTTTACTACCACACGCTCTACCCTAGATGTGGAGTCGCAAGGGACCTTACCACGTCCTATTATCAGCACTGCACCGGTAGATGTAGTGTGCATCTCTATTTCAGCACATGCGGACCTGGCAAAATCATTTCTTTTTATCTGAGACCAGACTTTGGTACCCTGTGAGTACGACCCTACAGTAGAATAAGTTATTGTTGTAATGCTACTGTAGTTTGACGTAGACACTGTCCCGGTGGCCGGCGCCGCACCAGCATGTAAAGATGCCGGGAAAATAGGAACATCAAAACATCCGACAGTAGTAGGGTCAACATATGCAAACTTACCAGAAGTATTAAAATGATAGTTTGGAGCTTCGGACATATCTATAGGGAACAGACTTCTATCATTAGAGTTACTCTTAAAATTCTTAAAAATTGACTCTGCGCACATTAATGCCGAATCAGCCAGAGCACTAGCCACTCTGGTGTCATAGCTAATATTGCTACCCTTTAGATCGCGCAACAGTATGATTGTGATTGATATGGAGAGAGTGAGTAGCACAGTCAAAACTATCATGGCAATGCCAAGAACAAAACCTCTGTTTTTATTTTTAAATTTATTGATAGACATATGAGGTCAATTGTATTTTATCATTGCATATACCATTGTCATAACATACTGTGGAGATAATTTTTACACCTGTGTACCACTGATTAGCAGCAGATCTATCTTTCCATCTATCAGACCTAGACAGTGACACATACCTAGAAAATCTAGTACTACTTGCTGTTTGATTACAGACATACTCACCAAAAGAGTTACGATACAGCAGTGTACAGGTAGGGTTATCCGCATAGGATGCATTATTTGGATCAAAACTGGTCTTATCAAAACGACACGTACCGGTATCTAAACAAACTGCAGACATTTTTGATAAGAACATAGCAAAAGAAGTAGTGGCAGCGGACGACCCCTGTGCGCACTCGTCCACAGTTGGATAAGTAGTGCAATAAGTCTCCAGAGACTTTCTAAAAAATATCATAAGCTCTATCCCTTCGTTCGCAAGGTATGTAGCTTGGGCTCTGGTGCTAGCTATCCTCGATCTCTTTTCTATTTGATATGCGAGAGTGAGTGGGGCTGTAACAACAACAAGAAGTATAGTAATAGCAACCATGGCTTCCACCATTGCAAATCCTCTCACTCTTTTGTTTTTAAAGATATTTTTCATATATTAATTTTCAGGTTCACGTTGAGTTATTGTCGCCTGCACAGAAAATGGCACTATTGGTTTTGTATTTGTTTGACCCTCTATCACAACTTGTACATATGCCTGCCCTATATTGCTGCTATCCTCTACATATGACAATGTATTAGTGGCTGTTATTGAAAATTTTGTTACTGTTATATTTGAGGGGCTGATAACTTCGTTTCTCCCTGGCACTGAAGCAAAGTTTTCAGCAACACCTCTACCAAAGTTAGATGCCGTAACATTATTAGACCCGTCAACATTTACATAACCTAGATAACGCCTTATTGCTCCATTATCTAAAACATACCCTACCGATGATACTGGATTTGTATATGTTATATCTGGCGTAGGAACAATAGCGTATGCGCTATATTCTGATGGCTTGAATGCTACACCATAGATACCGTTGTCACAATCTCTAGTTTTATTAAGATCTGTTGGCACATTAACAATGAATTCATTGGATAACAAACAGCGATATTTAGTACCTTGAGATATCTCACGAGACATATCGTCTAATACTAAATTAATAGACTCGTACACAGCACGACTGGCTGCCAGTCTATCATTAATAGCATTAGCACTGAAAACTATACTACCAACCATAAGAGCAACAAAAGAAAACAGTGACACAGCAACCATCAGCTCAACCAAAGTAAATCCTCTTACCTCATCTTTTATTATTTTGTTTTTAAATAAAACCTTGATCATATAAATATATTACTACAATTATGGGGTACACCTCACTCTTTGTACTATAACTTGTCCTGATGACTTTACTATTATGGATCTCTGCTGAGTACTAGTGCTGACTCCAACCTGCCCCATTTCTAAACACATTCGGTTAACAGTAGTGGTGGCTCCACCACTAGTAACATATGCTATGTTTGCATTTAGTTTCGGACGAGCAAATGTAATCATTATGTTAGATATCGTACATACATAAGCCCCACTTTCAGTAGATGTCCCTGTAGTTGGGTCATAAGTAAATGAATTGTTATAACATAGTCTGGTTATGTATGTAGAGTTGAGGAAAGTTTTTGTTGTTGTTGGCTCTAGAGACGCACCATCCCATCTTAGATTTGATGTGCCTATACCTGTGGTGGTAGATGATGAGTTGATGGCATCATTAAAAAGATAATAGTTATAAGGTGTACTAGTTGCTATGTATATACCATCACCTTTTGCTGTATCACCTCCACGGGAGGCCCCATATATTTGTACCTCTTTTATTTGAGAAGCAAAGTCATTAATTGCAGTAGCATAACTCACAAATTTATTCATAGATGGATAATTACCATACAAAATGATGGAAAGTATAGATATAATACTCATCGATATTACCATCTCGACAAGAGAGAATCCGGCAAGTCTATTTTTGAATCTAATAAATAATTTCATGCAGATTTAGTATATCAGTTTGAGTGTACCACACTAATAAAGCTGCAATTATTATAAATGGAGTAAAGGGCATTTCACTTTTCATTCCATATTTATCACCATGGAATATCATAAGGAGCACAGCTACAAATGCCCCCAACCATACAGAATAGAGGAACATCGTGATACCAAATGGTAACCCAAGTATGAAACCAAAAGCAACATAAACCAGTATATCGCCCATACCCAACCACTTACCCTTTGATACCGCGTAAAGAATTGCAAATGGAGCAGCAACAATAACACCTGACAAAATATCATAAGCGTTGAATCCATACATGAACGCCCTGACAGCTGTCAAAAACAAGCCCGTCGCTATCAATATACTGACCACCTCAACAGGGACAATGGTATGTCTGATGTCATAGATGATGATAATCATGGACAAACAGATCACGAAGGAAGTAACTAAAAATATAATTAATTGAGCAAGGAAAGTAAATGGCAAAGACGTCGCAACAACATAAGCAATAGCAACCAACGCACCAGAGAGTGTCTCGCTATATAAATACACTGGGGACAGCTTTGAGCCACATGATTTACATTTACCTCTAATTAAAAGGAATGATAATATGGGAAAAAGCTCCCCCGGGGAGAGCTTTTTTCCGCATGACATACATTCACTTCTGCCTGTCCATACGGATTTGACCCGCAGTCTGTCTGCACAGAGATTCGCGAAGCTCCCTAGCGCAGCACCAAAGACAAAAGCAAATAATATGTTCACGTTGTTATTCTTTTTAAGAAACGATTATGGGACTAGATCAAATACACATGTATTTGTACCTCCGTTACATGTCTCTGTTGATCCATTTTGAATACCTCCAAAAGTATTAGCTGTAGTACTAGCTATTACTCCAGAAGTCGTCAATGTTGTTGTACTGTATGTACTTGTAGCATTTGATGTTGTAACATCTGCGTCACTAGTTAGCCCAGCGTTACTTTGTTCTAGGTTTGTCCAAAGCTGATACGATAAACACATACCTCCTGTACCAGTTGTACAAGCAACTCCAACGTAATTATAAACAGCGTTATTTGAATAAACCCCTGATGGAAGTCTATTATCTATACCGCTATTTATTATCGCACAAAGTGATGTGGTTGCTACTGTTATAGAAGAACAACCAGCAGTTTGTGTTGGCATAGCTGTTGCTGCAGGATAGAATCCATTATTGTTTTGAGCAAATTGCACCAACCCAGCTTGAATACCACGAAGTTCTGAAATCTTTCTACCATCACGTGAACGAGCTAGTGCTGTTGTGAATGATGGGAGGATGATAACAGATAGAACACCGATAATAGCAATCACAACGATAAGCTCTAGGAGAGTAAAGCCGCGTAGTGATGTTTTGTTTTTAATCATACTTTTTTAATTATAAATTTATAATCTTTCGATTACTAATATCAAGTATACTCATAAAACAAAAAAATAAACTCATTCTTATACACATACAAAATAAAATCTCAAAAAATTATGAGATTTTATTTTTGAAATACATTATAAACTACGGACGCAAATCAAATACACAAGTGTTTGCAGTACCAGTACAAGTTTCAGTTTCTCCATTTGCCATACTGTTTGTAACAGGTAATATCATACCGCTCGCAGTCCAATCAACGCCGCGCCATGTGGTGGTAGCTGTACCGGATGCGTCAGAGTCGCTAGCTAGTGAGGTGTTTGTCTTTTCGAGGTCAACCCACAATTGATATGACTGACACAGACCACCAGTAAAACATGCAACACCAACATAGTTATAAAGAGTACCTGATCCACCAGGACCACTACCATTAAATGCTCCGTCTGGTAGTTTTGTGGTTATGTTATGTGTGACAAGTGCACAAAGAGATGTGATAGACCCTGCGCAACCTGCGGCCTTTGTTGGCATAGTTGATGTTGCAGGATATCTGCCGCTATTGTTATTAGCCCACTGGGCGAGAGACTTTTGTATGCCAACTAACTCAGATATTTTTCTACCGTCTCTTGATCTCGCTAATGCTGTTGTGAATGATGGGAGAATGATAACAGACAAGACACCCACAATGGCTATAACTACAATCAGCTCAAGTAAAGTAAAACCTCTAATTTGTTTTTTATTTTTTTGCACGGCAATATTACTTGATCATAAAAACTTACTCTAAGTATAAAACTAAACACCTTATGAGAGCAAAACTTATCCCCAAAAAAATTATTGTATAGATGTTGTTAGGTTATACATTGGTGACAGTACTGACAAAACGAGTATACCTACCCCGAGACCCATCACAACTATCATTACTGGCTCGAGCAATGCAAGAGTGCTCTCAATAGTCTGCTCGAGTTCACGTTTATAAAACTTTGATAAATTTTTCAACATATACCCTAACTCTCCAGTCTCTTCACCTATTCTCGTCATCTGAACCATAACTGTTGGTATCAGCGGCTCCTCACTAAAAGCAACAGATAGCAATTTACCTTGGCGTACCTTGCTCTCTACACGCTCAAGCATTTTTCTAAATACATAATTGTCCACCACCTCACTAGTAATCTGTAGTGCCTGGACAATTGGCACACCAGAAGCGAGCATTGTCTCTATGTTGTCAGACATACGCGATAAATAGAGTTTTTTGTATAGGTTACTAATAGCTGGTATGCGCAATTTAAAATTATCAAAATAAGCTGTTCCGTTTGGAGTTTTGATATACGTAAACAGGTAGTAACCGAGTATGATAATAGCAGGTATTATCATCCACCAATAAGCAATAATAAATGCACTAAAATCAACTATAGCCTGAGTATATACAGGTAAAGCTTGTCCTTGTTGAGTTAGAAGTTCTGCAAGCTTTGGTAATACAAACACTGACATGATTAACATCACCGCAATAAAAGTAAAGATCACAAATGTCGGATAGGTTAATGCTTTTTTTGTTTTTTGCATCAACTCATAATTACGCTCCAGATAATCGGCCAGATACTCGAGCACCTCACGCAATTTACCAGACTCTTCACCGGCATGAACCATTGATATATAAAAATTGTTAAACACATCTGGATGGCGAGCAAGTGCCTTGTAAACCGGTATACCAGACTGCACATCGTCAGCAATAATAGTAAATCTTTTACCAAGAGCCTTTGAGGAACTCTCTGATGCCATCAAACGAAAACTACGCAATGCTTGTATCCCGCCAGAAATAAGAGTTGCTAACTGTTTTGACGCCATCACAACATCTTTTTCTGATATTCTCTCTGTTAACTTTTCAAAGAAAGTCGAAGACATATCAGATGGCGCCTCATCTACAGAAACTATAATATTGCCTTCACTTTGAAGTTTGCCGATAAGATCATCTTTTGAGGCAGCCTCTGCTATCCCTTCTACCATCTGTGTATCTTTGTTGAAAATTTTATAATTAAACTTCATATCTATAGCATCTCACCAAACACTTTTGGATTTTTAGCTATTCTCATGGCCGACTCTAAAGTTATGTCTCCACGTCTAACAAGATCAGAAAGACAACTATCAAAATTAATCATACCATTTTCTCTACCAGTCTCTATAACTGTATCTATTTCAAAAGTCCTTTTCTCTCTGATCAAGTTTTGTACCGCCGGAGTCGCAACTAGCAATTCATATGCCGGAACCAGTCCCCCTCCTATTTTTGGTATGAGACGCTGCGAGAAAATACCGATCAAAGACGCTGCCAATTGTGACCTGATCTGACCCTGCTGTTCAGCTGGAAAGCTGTCAATAATACGATCAATAGTCTGACTAGCAGAGTTTGTATGCAAAGTAGAGAACACAAGATGTCCTGTCTCAGCAGCAGTAACAGCCGCACGCATTGTCTCTGTATTGCGCATCTCACCAATAAGTAAAACATCTATATCTTGTCTGAATGACGCATGCAATCCTGACTCAAAATCTAAAGTATCAAAACCAACTTCACGTTGCATTATATAACTATTCTTTGGCTCATAAATATACTCTATTGGGTCCTCGATAGTGACTATCATTTTTCTGTCTTTTTGATTGATGTCATCTATCATTGCTGCGAGAGTAGACGTTTTACCTTGACCCACCGGACCCACAACTAAAAAGAATCCTTGTTTCCTGTGTGCAAAGTCTAACAACACATCTGGTAAATTAAGATCACCCAGAGATTTTATCTTTGTAATGAGACGCATAACAACAGCTATGCTGCCTTTTTGGAAAAAGGCATTCCCACGAAGGCGATACTCGCCACGATGTGTATATGCAAAATCCAACTGTTGATTGTGTATCAACATCTCATACTGTGTGTCATTGATCATCTCACGCAAACAGCCAAGTGTGTCAGTGGGGTCAAGTATTTTTAATTTAGTGAGAGGTAATATCTCACTATGCACTCTAATAGCCGGATACACACCGCTCACGAGATGTATATCTGAACCAGTCTCCTTCACCAGGGACATAATAATAGTATCGAGTAATTGAGCGCTATCCATAATGACAGTATATACTAACGACTAGTATTAAAGTGAATTGATTTCCACAAAAGGAACAAGACCATCCATTGATTTCAAAACTGCATCCTGTTGTATAGATATGGCACCCCTCTTTGCTGCCAAGGCCCACAACTCATCATCTGTTTTATTGTTGAGTATTGCCTCTTGTATGTCGTCCTCTATATACATAGTCTCGACTACTGGTATACGACCTTTTAATCCTGTTGGACTCATAGGGGAAGGAATGGCTTCATGTAGTGGTCTATCGAGTTTCAAATCTTTTTTAAACTCTTCTGGATAATCCTTGAAAACCTCATCTATCAAAGCCTTCTTTGCTGGATCCATAACCAGTGGATTCTCAGACGAAGGACTGATCTTTCGTACCAGACGCTGCGCTACAGCTAGGCACAATGTCGGAGCTATCAGATACGGATCAACATTCATATCTTTGAGGCGCGACACAACACCCGCGGCATTGTTGGTGTGAATAGTAGAAAACACAAGGTGACCTGTGAGTGCGGCCTGAATAGCTAGTTGAGCTGTCTCTGCATCACGTATCTCTCCCACCATAATTACATCCGGGTCCTGACGCAATATTGAACGCAACCCTGTTGCAAAAGTATATCCAATCTCTGGGAATATCTGTGACTGTGTGACATCGCCCAATTTGTACTCCACCGGATCCTCAAGAGATACCACATTGCGAGTCTTTCTGTCTATCTCATTTAACATCGAATAAAGGGTAGTTGTCTTTCCTGATCCTGTTGGCCCAGATATCAAAACCATACCATACGGCCTCTCAAGTGCACGTCGTATATCTTTCAAATGTGCCTCTGAAAAACCGATTTCATTCAATGGTTTTACCCCTCTAAAAGAGTCGAGGATACGTATAACCACTTTCTCGCCATAATAAGAAGGCATAACAGATACACGAAAATCCACCTTATGATTATCAAGTTTTGAAGAAAAACGTCCATCTTGAGGCTTTCTCTTTTCGTCCAATCTCATATTAGAAAGTATTTTAAATCTAGCTGTTATTGTTTGCTCTATGTACGCAGGAAAAGATATCACCTCTTCTAATATACCGTCTATACGCATGCGAACTCTCATGTTTTTGTCTCCTGGTTCTATGTGTATATCTGATGCGGACTCATCTATAGCATGACGTATCAATGTATTCACAATAACTCCCACTGATTCATTTTTTAATTCTGGTGTAATGGTGCCATCTATTGTAGTCAAGTCCAAATCTTCCTCCTCTCCATCATCTTTTTTTACTACGTCTTTCGTCACCTCTTCTAACATCATACTAGGAGATTTTAATTTTATAGACTCGTCTCCCATTTGAACTTTTTGTGAGCTGAGATAGCTATCCAGACCTTGCAAAAATTGCTGGTAAGTTATAACCACCAAACGATATCGGGCATTTTTTGCACCCAATGTTGTTTGCAATATATCTAATGCATCCGGTATCTCTGGGTCAACTATACCGACGAGAACGTGATCTCGTTTTTGCACTGTCTCTATAGGTAGAGCATGAGTGCGCCTCACTATCTCCTCTGGCACGAGACTCGCTGCCTCAGGATCAACGAATATTGATTTTGTGTACTCTGATAACCCGTACATCTCAGCACGTTTTGCTCTCAGCACTTCTCCTTGTACACCTCTTTGCAGCAATGCTTCGTCTATTGTTGTAGTCTCACCATTAGTAAAAGACAGCTCGGCGTCGCGAGCTATCAAATCGTTAATCACACCAGCTCGTACTAATTCATTGATGATTAACATAAAACTTATTATGGAGCAAATGGGTCAGATCTCTCTCCAGCACCCAAAGGACATCTCTCACCTTTGGGATCAGATGAATCTATTGGACATATAAAATTCTTTGTTGAATTCATGTCTTCTGTAGCCTCACGCAACGCTTGATTAGCATTTTCAAAACGTATATTTTCTGTGTTAAATTTACTAATCATATTGAAAAATTCACCTTGTAATGTTGACCCCCCCGAAACAGCCTCATCATTAATCTGAGTATAAACTATGTATCCGGTCAATGTTAAAAGTATAACCAAGGTCCCTCCAGATATTACAAGCTTTACATCATTCAAAAAATCAAAATTTATTTTCATATTAGTTATTAATTTTTAAATTCATAAACATCAAAAACTATATTAAATTTCTGCCCCCCAGATATACCGCTAGGATCCTGAGTGTTTCTAGTGTCTGTAGATTTAACAGAAGTGAAAAATATAGAGCTGATTCTATACAATTGCAAACTGTTTTGCATAGATTTCATAAACTCTCTAAATTTTAAATAGTCGCCACTAACACTTAAACTTATTTTGTAAGAGTTTAGCTGATTGAGTCCGTCTGGAGCAGATGTTTTGCTATAGCTTATAGCCCCCATTTTTAATCCAGAATTTTTAACTAAAATAGATATGTCATTAAATAGCCTAGGTATATCTACTGTCGTAAATATCATTTTATTTATTTTTTCTTTCAAATCAGTGTCTATAGCTTCATAGGCAGCAGTCTCTTCTGCCGCTCTCTCTTGTAAATCTTTTGCCAATTTTAATTCGTTTTGTTTTTGTGCATTTTCTTTATTCAAATCTATCACTGATTTTCTATTCAAAATACTTTGTCCATTGCCGGCATAAAGAGGAAAAGCAAAGAACCACATTATGAGTCCTCCGAGCGCAAACAGTGCTAAATTTATGTATGATTGTTTCATAGGTTTTCTAATGATGTGTTGGTTGATGTCGCAGCGGTTGTTGTGGCAGCTGGCGGTAAAGGAGTATCTATTCTAACAGACGGAGTACCTATATTAGTAGGTGTTGTTACAATAGATGGTAAAGTATTTACGGTACCATTAATAGATCTAACAGTAGTAGGTAGGTCAAATTTTCTCAAACTTCCAGCTACTGTTATGCGTATATCTACCAACTTATTGCCAAACTGGTCATCGCCCAGAGACGTCATTTCTACGTTTTTAAACAATGAGCCATAAGCTGTATTTTTCAAAGCATCTATTTGTCTAGCAACAGAGGCATAGTCTGGTGCAATAGCTGACAATACTAATGTATGGCCAACACCAGGAGAGTACGTCAAACTAAAACTATTATAATAGACATTTTTCTCAACACCACTACTAAGTGCGGCGAATATAGTCTCTGGGAAAGTGTGATTACGAAGCAGGGCTTGAACAGTAGTCATTTTTGTATTGAAATTCAACATGTCTTGCAGGGGATACTTTTTGAGATCCTGCTCTATGTTTTGTATTTCACCTTGTATCTTTGTTGTGTTGGACTCTGTTAATAAACCGTAACCATACGCAGACAAAGTAAAAAGTAATGATGCCCCAACAAAAACACAACCTAATATGAAAAATGGATCGACTGGTTTTGCCTCAAGCACTGCATTGGCTGGCTTCGCTACAAAAGTTGTTGTTCTTAGTGGTGGCATAAAATTAAATTAAACGTGACATTGCTAGACCAATAGCATGAGAGAAACTTGGTGAACCTTCTAAAAGATTTTCTTCTAAAGTTTTAGGTATCTCCACTCTTTCAAACGGGCGAGCTATTTTTACATCTAGCCCCGTCTCCTGAGTAAATAATTCTTGTATACCTTTTGTACGAGCACCTCCTCCCGTTAACCATACGTCTGTACATGTAGTAGTATACCTCGTCTCGAAGCGAGAACGTATGTGTATAACTTCTTCTATCACCCTCCTCGCAGCAAATACTGCCACATCACGCAATAGTGGCTGAGCAGGTGACCCGAGTATGCCGTATTCCTTTTTCATCAGTTCTGCTTCGGTGAATGTCATACCTAGAGACTCTTTTATATGTTCAGTTATACTATATACACCCTTCATAGTTGTCTCGACGCCATACAATACACCTTCGTATACAAAGGCTACGGTAGTTAATGTAGCGCCGAGATCAATAACTAGACTAACTTTGTTTTTGTCTAACGGTATAGATCGTAGAGCCCCAAAGATGCCGGGCTCTACTATCACCTCTGCCTCTGGCACTATGTTATCCACTATGCGATGCAACATATCAACCGAACTTTGTTTTGCGGCTAATACTAAGATGTTTAGACTGTCTTCTTTTTGATGTGGATGTGGTGGCAACTTTTCATAAGAGACTATTAACTCTGAATAAGGTATAGACACATATCTCCTGACCTCAATAGGTACAACAGTCTCGAGTATACTTTCCGCTGCTTTTGGTAAAGTGAGATGTATCAATTGGCAAGACCCCATAGACAGTCCAACTGTTATATTTTTTGCAACGGCTTTTGCTCCAGTATAAGCGTCTTTTACTGCATATCTCAATTTCTCTTCACCGAGCCTGGTTATCTCTCCTGCTTCACGACCAGCATATGTACCGAGCATAACCTCAGCATATGTACCCAGTTGTAGTGAGTCGCCTCTCCTATATAGCTCGACGAGCTTTATGCCTGTATCACCTATATCGAGACCTATATTCATATAGGATTGAGTGTCGAACATCATTTGTATTTTATAGTATACAAAACCCTCGCGTGGGATGCGAGGGTTTTGTTAGAAAATCGTGTTTAAAACTATTTTCTTTTAGCAGCTTTTTTAGCTGGAGATTTCTTTGCTGCTTTCTTGACTGCCTTCTTAGCAGTTTTCTTAACTGCTTTTTTAGCAACCTTTCTAGCTGGAGATTTCTTCGCAACTTTTTTAGCTGTTTTCTTTTTTGTTACTGCCATAGTATATGTAATGTAAATTTTTTTGCGAGAGTGCTAGCATTGATTTGACCATGATCGTATCACTCTCCATTCAAGTATCACATGCTTAAAATTTCACACAATACTTTTACACATATTCACTTGTGGATAACTCATATTTACTAAATGCGAATGCTTTGCATTTGCAAATTAATATATTAAGTTTTTTGAGTTACTATGGGTAAACAATTCTATCTATAGCATTACCCATTATGTCAAAAGTTTTATTCCTCGCCATATCTCCCCAATACTTTGCTTGATTTTTTGTATCCATTGAAAAATAATGTCTCCACTTAGCTGAGGTTATTCTTCTAGATAAACGACGAGCTTTTTTCATCATTTTCTTTTTCAACTTTAACTCTCCTTCATTTGTTTCTGGTAAATCTTTTATCCACTCTTTTACTTTATTAGATTCTTCTCTTGGATCAAACAAAGTATCAACCATAGACGCGTGGTCTTGGTATTTTGTGCCACCGTCATACTTTTTAGTTGGTGCCCAAAGTTTTTGTAATACTCCAGCACGCTCTTTGTTTTCCTCAAACTGAGCTTTACCCTCTGCATCTTTTCTGGTTATATCTCTTAACCTGCTCTCAACTTCCTCTATGCCTTTATCTATTGAGTCAAATTTTTCTTGTATCTCTTTTTCTTTTGCGACTCTTTTCTTTTCTACTTTTTCTTTAGCTTTTTCTATTCTCTCTTTAGCTCTCAACACCACACCTTCTATCATTGTTTTTGTTGGGTCATCTACGACAGGTGTTAAATGTGTTAACTCTTCCTCCATATCAGCAATAGCTATCTCTTCGACGTCTATGAGTATCCTATATGTGTCTTTTTGGCTATCTGTATACCCCTTACCTATCTCTAGACTGTCATAATCAGTCTTCATCATTTTTTCTATATCACTCACACGTGTATTTAAAGACTTCGCATTCTCACGTTGATCTTTCGGAGAAATATGCCCATTAACTTTTTCTTTCAACTTAACAATAAGGTCATTTCGCAAATAATTATCTCGACTCTCCAGAGCGTCATGTTGTCCAAATTGTTTTGGTGTTGGTAATTCCCCTATTGCCATCAAGTCTACACTGAGCTTTGTCCAAGCGTTCGCAAAATCAATCCTAGCCAGATCAAGATTGGACTCTTCCATACTTATACGCATTAAAAATTCAGCCCTATTGTCTGGGTCAACTTTTTTCTCTTTCTTTATTTCTTCTTCTATGTCTGACTGGATTTTTTGTAGTTGCTTTGTAATAGCATCCATAGACTCAGCAGCTTTTACAAACTTTTCTTTTGTTTCGTCAAATGGCTTATCTAATGAAGTTTTAATCTTTACTAAAATAGAATTAGGGTCTGCTGGACCGGCACCCTCAACCTGAGTTTTTATAGTGTTAATAGTATCTACAAATTTAATTTGCTCAGAGTCTGGAGTAGCTGAACCAGCCAACATCAGACAAGCTCTATCAGTAGCAGGTATACTCATTAACCTATCGAGGCTAGCCATGCTTGTTTGATACTCTGACAAGTTGCGACTAACATCTTCTTCGAAAATTATTCTTTCTGCATCTGAAATTTTCTTACCTTCATTTTTTCTTTTTTCTATATCTCCTAAAACTTTTGCAATATTTTTATAAGAAGTGCCGACAGCGGATCTAATTTTACCGAGACTTACCCTATTTCTCTCAGCTATTTTTTCTAAAGTATTTTCTTTGGCATCTTTTATCTCATCTTTACGCGAACCAAAAGGGGATCTATCCATACAGCCCCTAATAACCTTTTCTTTACGGGTTCGCAGATCTTTTAACTTACCCTTTATCATTTTCTTTTCTGGTTGAGTCTTTGTGCTGGCATCTACCTCATAGTCAGCAGGAAAATCGATATCATAAATCTCCTCAACAGCATCTATTATTTCCTGATTATAAAGCCTATCAGCATCCTCGATGTTGGAATCAATATTTGTTTTATATTGAATGAAGGCTAAATTAATAAAAGTTTCTACTCTTGCTTCTCTTCTATTAAACTCAGACTCCCAAAAACTGGCATCTAATCTGTCAGGTGGAGCTGGTGCCGGACTACGTGTTAAAGGTGGCGCTGTTGGTGATACTGGCATACGCTAATATACTCAAAGTATAACACCCTATATATCTACTGTCTCGGTTTTTTACACTTTTTAGTACCACACATGCAGCCCTTTGGAGCAATGTACTCTTCAAAGAACTCCTTGCCATAGTCATAGACTATCTCCTCACCATCTTTTATATTTTTTGTAGCGATTATAAATACGCGCCCCTTTTTAATCTCGCTCTCTGCATTACCATCACAACTATGGTTGCAATATCTCGCCAGATTCCACCTTGGTGACCCGTCTATGGTCTTGTCTCTATTAATCTCAAACAGATACATGTTGGCCTTGGCCTCACGAGACTCTTTGCCTAACAATATATTGCCAGTGTACTCGATTATGATCTCGCCCTTTTTGATATCCTCAGCAGCAAATAGCCCTAGTCCATCTACCCCCTTTTTAGCTTTTACTTTTTTAAATATATGATTGCTGTCTGCCTTGCTTATCTTTGATTGTGTTTTTTGCATTTTAAAATCTTTTAGTCTGACTATACTAACACAATATACATATAGAACACAAAACTGAGAGGCTTTATACATATATATTGTATATGTTAGTATTGGTATATGAATACAAATATAGAAAATTTGAAAAAGCCCTATGACGCAAAGAGTGTCGAGCCTGCTATATATAAGAAATGGGAAGAATCTGGATATTTTAACCCGGACAAATTACCACAAGATAAAATAAGGCTTGATGATAATGGCAAAGAAAAAACATATACAATAATAATGCCACCACCAAATGCTAATGGATCTCTACATGCTGGACATGCGTTGTTTGTAACAATCCAAGACATCTTAACAAGATATAAAAGAATGAATGGCTATCGTGCACTTTGGTTGCCTGGAGCAGATCATGCAGGATTTGAAACTCAAGTTGTATACGAGAAGAAATTAGAAAAAGAAGGTAGGTCAAGATTTGATATGGAACGCGCAGATCTATATAAAGAGATAATGGATTTTACACTTTTCAACAAACAGTTCATGGAAGGGCAAATACGCCAGCTCGGTGCTAGTTGTGACTGGTCACGTGAGGTATTCACACTGGACGATGGCATAATAAAAACAGTGTATAAAACTTTTAAGAAATTAGAAGATGACAAGTTGTTATATCGTGGAAAGAGAATTGTGAACTGGTGTAGCAAGCATCAGACTTCACTGTCTAATCTAGAGACAGAGTATAAAACGAAAATAGATCCGTTCTACTATTTTAAATACGGACCATTTACAATAGGTACAGTAAGGCCAGAGACGAAGTTCGGAGACAAATACGTCGTAGTACACCCTGACGATGCACGGTACGCAGAATTCACTCATGGTCAAAAAATAAAACTCGAATGGATCAGTGGTGAAATAGAAGCTACAGTGATAAAAGATATTGCTGGCGACCCAGAAAAAGGATCTGGGGCTATGACAATAACACCATGGCATTCAGCAATAGACTTTGAAATAGCTAAACGACATAATTTAGATTGGGAACAAATAATAGATGAGCGCGGCAAACTATTACCTATTGCTGGCGAGTTCGCTGGTATGAGCATAAAAGATGCTCGTTCAAAAATAGTAGAAAAACTGGACGCAAAAGGATTACTGGTAAAAGTTGAAGATAAGTACACACATGAAGTGCCTGTATGTTATAAATGTGAGCGTGAAATAGAGCCGCAGATTAAGGCGCAATGGTTTGTAAGCATGAAGCCACTAGCAGAAAAAGCTATGGCTGCTGCCAAAAATGGAGAAGTGAATATATTAACGGAGCAACATGAAAAAGTTTTCAACCATTGGATGGAAAACATACAAGATTGGAACATCTCTAGACAAATAGTATGGGGTATAAAAATACCTGCAAAGATATGTACCAATTGTGACTCTGGATATGTAGACATTGAAAATAAATTAACAAAATGCGAAAAATGTAATTCAGATCTAGCCGAGGACACAGATACATTTGATACATGGTTCTCGTCTGGACAATGGCCATTTGCAACATTACAAAACACACGTGATGGTGATTTTGAAAAATATTACCCTACACAGTTAATGGAGACAGGTGCTGACATACTATTTTTCTGGGTAGCGCGTATGATAATGCTTGGTATATACACAACAGGTAAATCTCCATTTAAAGATGTATATCTACACGGGCTAGTACGAGACGCTAAAGGAATGAAAATGAGCAAAAGTAAAGGTAACGTAATATCTCCACTAGAAATATCTGACATATATGGTACCGATGCTTTACGTATGGGCCTAATTGTTAATAATGCTCCAGGAGTAGATATGAACCTAGACCCTAAAAAAGTAGAAGCTTATAAAAAATTTGCTAACAAAATCTGGAATGCTACTAGATTTGTATTTGAAAAATGTGAAGGCATAAAATATGATACCCCTCTAAACGAGATAGACACAAACCTGTATAAAGCTTGGCAAGAAAAGTTAAAAGAGATAACAACTGATATAGAGGAATACAAACTTCACATAGCCAGCGAGAAAATATATGACTATTTTTGGAAGACTTTTTGTGATGTGATAATTGAGACACACAAACTACGTATACAAAACAATGAGGACGCTGACTCTGCAAAGGTATTACTGATGACAATATTGCGTGAAAACATTATCACCCTGCATCCATTCATGCCATTCATCACCGAGGAGCTGTGGCAATACTTTGAAAATCAAAACAAGGACCTAATTATCGAGCCTTGGCCTATCCAATAAAATATCAAAAGAAAAAAGGCGGCCCGAAGGTCGCCTTTTTTGACTGCGTCAGCTTTCGCGTTAAGCAGCTACACCGTCTTGAACAGGAAGCTTTTCGCCGTAGCGGAAGAGTGCGACCGAAAGGTGTGTGGCTACTGTCGCCATGACGAAGGAGAGCAGTATCGATGAACGAGCCAATATCTGACCGGCTGCCGAGTTCCCGGAGTAGTCAGTCGTGAGCACAGAAACGGAGGAGATCAATCCAACGACTAACGAGGCTGCCATAAGAGCCAGCGAGAGCGACTGCGGAAAATGCAAACCACTGACGTGACCTTTCGGAAAGACTTCAACGAACAGCACCGAAGCAGCCAGACCGATGCCAGTTAGGGCACAGATGTTCAACCACGCAACGTTGGTGCCGGACGCTTTCAGCCCCGAACCGAGATCTGGTGCCAGCACCAGCAAAAAAGAACAGATGAGCCCCAAAAGCAGGAGCCCCAAAACACGAATCACTTTCATACACTTCTCCCAGAGTAGACGTACCACGGATGCAGTACTTATTTAATACTAGCATTTAAAATATTTAAAAACAAAATACCAGAACATTCCCTATCCACAGTTAGATTTGGTTTTTGTCTAGTAACGAGTAAATATTGTCTATATACTACAAGTATTAGAATAATTTTATTTCAACATGCTCAAAGACAAAAAAACTTTTTTTGAAAGACTCGCTGGGTCTATAACAGTAGAAGATGATGACGAGGACATCATCGATATTAATAGTGATGAGATGGATGATGAGGACGAGATGCCAATGAAAACTCGTCGTAGTGCCCCTGAGACAAAAGCTGTAAAAAGACCAGCTCATGTTGCTGTTGAGGACGAGTATGAAGAAGAGGTCGGCGAGCTATCTGTTGATGTATATCAGACAGGCACAGAAATAATAATTGAAGCCATGGTAGCAGGAGTAAAACCAGAAGACCTACACCTGTCTATCACTCGTGACATGGTAACTATCAAAGGTCGCCGTGAGGCTAATGGACAAGTGGCTGATGATGACTATTTCTATCGTGAATTGTATTGGGGCAATTTCTCTCGCACCATACTACTCCCTCATGAGATTGAGATCGAGGAGGCTGAGGCAGTCGAGAAGCATGGACTACTTATAATCAGAATGCCAAAAGTAGACAAAGCGAGACAAGCAAAGATAAAAGTAAAAAGCATTTAAATAAATAAAATAAAAACTATCGATAATCTCGATAGTTTTTATTTTGTGGTGCTTGGACCCAGGCTCGAACTGGGGACCTATTCCTCTTCAGGGAAGCGCTCTACCAACTGAGCTATCCAAGCATCCCACCATATTATCACAAATTAATTGGTATTTAAAGAGGTGAAAAACTCCTTGAATCTAGTGATAATAGGCACAACCTGACTAAATCTATTTACCGCCTCGTCAGTAACATGTGTGTCCCCTGTGAACAGATCCATAATTGGCTGCAAATAATAATACGCCCCGAAAACAAAACCGAGAACAATTATCCAATACAGTGATTTTAAAACTATGCCTACGTTGGCATGAGTTTTGAGCGAGTGCAACATCTTGTTGTTTTCCTTGGTCAAGCGCATCAGCTCATCCATTTGTTCCTGTGTGTTCATGTGATATAGTATACACCATTGTCCTCGTAGTTCAACGGATAGAACAGTCCCGTCCTAAGGGATTGATGTGGGTTCAATTCCTGCCGAGGACACCAAATAAAAAAAACGCCTCGCAACCTTTTGAGTTGAAAAGAGTTTGTTGTGCGCACTGAAAGATTTTTAATCTCCCAGTGCGCATAGGTTGTTGGCCACGTAGCCAAGGCTACGTGGTGCCCAAGCGGAGAAGTCAGGTCGTAACGACGATGCCGGCAAACGGTTGATTCGAGAACGAGAACTTGCTCGCGGCTGAGGCATCGTGATGACCTCGGCCGACGGCAGCCTGAACGTTGGCCTGAGACGCGCTGGAAATGGAACTCAAAACATAAACAGGCTTCGCCGTTCGGGGGTCGAACGTTACCGTCGGCGATGACGTGCGCATTATCGGCGTGCCATTGGGTGCCGCACCGTGATACTTGCCGTACTGAACCGAGGCGACATTCGAGCTCATTTGCAGCGTCACGCCGTCCATGGCGTTGTACTGCGCGGGCACTTCTTTGTCGCAGACCTGTGCAGCAGTTACGGAAATTGCTGGCAACTGTTTTTCAGCTGCACCTGCAACGGGATTGTCGATCTGGGTCGAGACGACCTTGTCGGGCTGGGCAGCGCTCGCTGCGAGGCCGATACTTGCGAGTGCGGCAGCAAAGAATGCCGCCAAACTGTGTCGTTTCTTCATGAATGTCTCCTGAGTAGTGACGATGGATTGGCGATTGCTTTTTGTCTATACGAGCACATGAACAATCTAATGCAAATATTACATCAATACATAAAATATTGCAATAGATGTCAAGATTTTACTTTTGTGATAGGATTCTGAACAGGAATGTTCCTAAGCTTTGGAGACCATAATGTCTAACACTTTCACAGCTATGATGTGCGCTGTATTCTTTGGTTCAGCCGCACTCCTCGCACGTGCAGCACCAATGCCATACCCTATCATGGCATTACTGATTGGTAGCGGCACAGCGTTTGCGACGCTGATGTGGTACGCACTCGTTGGTGGCAACGCTAACGAGATAGTCGTAACCATCTCCCAACCCAAAGGACTATTGATGATCGTTGCCGGCATCGTTAACGGTATAGGACTGGTACTGTTCTACCGACTGATCGAGCAGGCGCAAAATGGGTCAGCAGAAATGTCGAGAATGATCCCAATCGTACTCGCTATGATGCCTCTGATTATCAGTATCGGTGCTGTGATGTTTTTCAAGGAAAGCTTCACTTTCGAAAAAATCTCCGGCACTGTACTGGTGCTAGCTGGCGTATATGTGCTGAACAAATAAGAAAAGCCCCTAGGTCGCAAAGCGACCTAGGGGCTAAACTTTTTTATACTATGCGCTTTTGATATTCAAAAGCTCCTCAAGTTTTGGTTGATTGAAACCAATAATGATGTCATTACCGATTTTAATAACTGGTACACCCATTTGACCCGTCATCTCTACCACCTCTTTTCTGCGCTCCATATCAGCAGCTACATCATGATCTACAAATGATACATTGTTAGCTGTGAACCAGTCCTTTGCCATGTGACAAAAATGACATGTCGGCGTGCTGTAAATCTCTACTTGTTGTGTTGTTGTATCCATATATCGTCAGTTTACTAGATATTGGTATAAGTTGCAAAAAAGTATTTTATATTTGAAAAAAGCGTCACATACCAAGGCATTTCCGTTGACAATACTTGCACCGGACTAGATGTGGCATCATAAAGTATCACCACCTTTTCTCCAGCTTTTGCTACTGGCATGTTGTTGCGTAGATATTCCTCTTTCCCACGCTCTGTTTGCAAGAAATCATATTCCCCCTGTCTTTTACTTAGCTTTTCGGCATACCTCTGTCTCTCGCTCTTTGCGTCAGTCAATCTCTCGTCCAACTGACCCCATTTTTGTAAGAATTGCAATGACTCCATAGCAAAATATATGGCTATACCTAGAAATATCAAACCTGTAAGTTTTGAATATTTTATTATTTTCCAAATTTTCCTTTGTTGATAGACAGACATTAACATGATATAGTGTACAACATGTTTTTCTCATCTCAAAACCAAAAAATAGTAAGAGTGGTCTTCTCAGTTGTAGCAGTCATCATGATGCTAGGACTTGTGGCTTCTTATTTTATTACTTTCTTGTACTAAGCAGTACTAGTTCTTCATCATCTTTAGGAAAGTATCGTGACTGATATGGACTTTTCCTTCTGACATCATTCTCTTTTTGCCCTCTTTTTGTTTTTCGCGTAGCTTCATCTTTCTAGTAATATCTCCACCATACAGATGACCTGTCACATCTTTTTTCATTGGAGCTATGGAACGACTGGCTACTATGCGACCCTTTATATACGACTGTATCTTTACGCGAAACATTTCTTTTGGAAGTATTTTCTCAAGCTTTTCTACTACCTCCTCGGCCTCTTCTTGTGCGCGATATTCAGGTATAACTTTTGAAAATGCAGCTATCCTGTCCTCGGCAACATAAACATCCATGCGTGTTACATTTGCTGGACGCAGCTCATTGCCTTCATATGCTACAGACGCATAACCACTAGTCACAGACTTCATCTCGTCAAAGAAATTACGCATCAGCTCACGCAGTGGCATCTCGAGTATCATTTTGACACGTTCAAATCCCCAGTCCTCCATTTCCATAACTGTCGCCTCATGTTTATGAAGTATCTCCATCACATTACTGATATATCTGTGTGGTGTGATAACTGTGGTCAATATCCACGGCTCACGCACACTAGCAACATCTCCGTGATCTGGGAAATGTATAGGTGTGTACACCATTTCTGTTTTGTTGTTCTTATCAGTTACCTCATAAGTAATAGACGGCGAAGTGATGACAAGAGACAATCCAAACTCGCGTCTCAGTCTCTCGGTCACTATTTCCATATGAAGCATCCCGAGGAACCCAGCTCTAAATCCACGCCCCAATGCCCCACTAGTTTCCTCTTCATATGTTAACGATGAATCAGATAGGCGAAGTTTACCGAGAGCTGTACGTAAGTCATCAAAATACTCTTGGAACTCTGGATAGATACTCGCGAACACTAGTGGTGTAGGCTCGGCATATCCTGGGAAGGCCGTCATCTGATGCGCAAATGGTGTCACTGTGTCTCCCACACGCGCCACACCAGGCTCTTTGATGCCCGTCACAATGTACCCTATCTCACCCTCAGTCACCTTACCGTTCTCAACCTTTTGAGGTTTGAAAAATCCCACCTCTTTTACTATGAACTTTGCTTTTGACTGGAGGAATACGAACTCATCATTACGCTGCACAGCGCCGTCCAGCATACGCACATAAAGTATCACGCCTTGATGATTAGAATATTCAAAATCAAATATGAGAGCGCGAGACCCTTTTGCATTTACATCAATCTTTTTTGGCTCTGGGACTGTTTTGCATATCACTTCGAACAGATCCATCACACCCTCACCAGTCTTACCACTCACTGCGTATATGTCCTCATATTTACAGCCAAGTATTTTTACTATCTCATCTTTTGTGTCATCCACCTTTGCTAGCGGGCTGTCTATTTTGTTCACAACTGGGATAATAGTCAGTCCTGCCTCCTTTGCCATCTCAAGAACTGTCATTGTCTGCGCCTGAACACCCTGAGTAGCATCAACAAGCAGCACGGCCCCCTCCACCGCACGGAGACTGCGTGACACCTCATAAGAAAAGTCTATATGTCCTGGGGTGTCAATCAAGTTCAAAATATAATCTTTACCGTCTTTTGCTGTATAGTCCATACGCACTGGTGTCATCTTGATAGTTATGCCACGCTCACGCTCCAGCTCCATACTGTCTAGGACTTGCTCCTGCATTTTTCTTTTTTCCACAGTCGCAGTCAGCTCGAGCATCCTGTCCGCTAGGGTGGATTTACCGTGATCTATATGGGCTATGATGGAGAAATTACGAATATTCACCTTGCTACTCTAGCATATTTCGTCACCTTTTTCGAGTCCCACATTACTCCACCACCTCCACATTTTCTTGTACCGCCTCTATCTTTGTTCTCCAGATTTTTCTTTTGACAGCGTCCTCGAGTATCGCCAACTCTTTGTTTTTAAATATTTTTAAAAGTATATACCAAGTCACACCTCCCATAATAAAAGCAAGACCCGACTGTATCAATAGTCCGACAGTTGTAACTCCTATCTTTGACCAGTCCTCAAATATGTTTAGTCCTAGGTAAATTACCAAACCGCCACCGAGACTAGCAAATACTGCATGGAATACAGATACTGATAACTTTATATCAACATGTCTCCTGACAAAAACATACAGCACCCCCAGTTCAACTATAGCCAATATAAAAAATATCAAAGCGAGAGCAATAATAGGAATAGAATATATAGATATACTAAGTAGTTCAGACAAAAATGACCCTGATATGTTAATAATATATTTGAAAGCAAAAATGAAAATCAAAGTTTGAACTATTAACAGAACTATTTCTATTAAGAACTGCGCCCACACTACACCTCTTGCAAACAGTACCCTACTAAATAGTTTTCGTATCGCATCAAAAATGAGAACGAAAAGAAATACTGCAAATGTTGCAGTGATGAGCTTTGTAGATTGCCAATCAAATACCCCAGCACCATAAGCAATACGCACTATATAGGCACGCAATACAAAACCAAAACAAATAATAGGCACTAAAATGAAAACAAAATAATTTACAGCAGTAGAAACAAAATGACTCAAGTCTGGTCTATTATCAATAGATGCTAGCCTGGGGTAAATAGTCACCAAGTAACTCATTACAATTATCGACACAGGTATCCAATACAAATTATAAGATAAATTATAAACAGATATTGCCCCAGCTGGTAAAAGAGATCCTGCTGTAGCAAATGTTAATAGCCGCAGCTGTTGCACACCGAGGGCGAGAGACCTAGGTCCCGCAACAACAGCAATGTCGCGTACATGAGCAAAAGAAAAATTGAAACCAGCCCAAACTTTTTCTGGTATACGTCTAATGCCGTAAAGGTTAACACCGAGATGCAATATCGCACCTATTACTATGCCCATACCAAGTCCTGTGAGGCCGTATAGAGGATACAAAAGACTCACACCGATAATACCACCCAAATTATAAAGAACTGGTGCTAGCGAGAAATAAAAGAACTTTTCTTTGACCTGTAGCATTGACCCTATAATATAAGACGTTGCCAAAAATACTGGCTGCAGCATCAAAACTCTAGTGATCCAAATCAAATCTTCTTTTTGACTAATAGAAAATCCTGGCACATACCAGTCGAGAACATGAGGTATAAGAAAATACATACCAAATGCAAAAAATATTAATATACCTGATACAAATAATATTAACGTCGAGAACATTTCGCCAACCTTTTTAAAATTATCCTCGCGTATCAATTTGGAAAATATAGGAACTATTGTGATAGTTGATATCACCGACATCATGATGAGATGGATGGTGTCTGGTATTTTAAATGCTGCATAATAAGTATCCAACACCTCTCCTGGACCAATATTAGATGCCAGCAACCTATCACGAATCAGCCCTAATATAAGAGAGAGTAGATTGAAAAATCCTAATACCAGTGCTGCAAATAGTAGCTTTTTCTCTCCTTGCATAATTAAAACTTATTATAACACAAGCCCCACGCCTTGCGGCGTGGGGCTTTCTACTTTTATAAGCCGAATTCTGTAAAGTTTGATCTTGTGAATTATCAAACCAATAGGTATTTTTCTTGCCAACATGTTACCATGTTGATCATTTGCGACGACTCCGGTACGAGACCGGCACGGTCTTGCACACGAGTACGTATTTTGCCGTTTCAACCTGACTAAACAGGCTCGTCTCTGTTCGCAACGCTATGGTCACCCACGGTGGGCGTTACCCACTACTTTTGTTCTGAATAATTCAAAACTGTGTGTTCGGACTTTCCTCACTCCCTGATATAAACCAGGTTCGCGCACCTATCAAAAGTAGCACTACCAATCTATCACATCCCCAACTACAATACCACTCTTTTTTGCAGTACCCCCACCTAGCTCGAGAACATACTTTGCATTTGCATTGTATGTCTCTGGGAACTTTTCCTTATCAACATTCTCATACATTTTAACTATCTTTTTATCCGCATCTAAAAATAGAATATCAATATCAAAACGCATGTCTTTCATCCAAAAACTCCTCTCATTCATAGAATCAAAAATAAATAACATTCCACATTTGTCACACATGTCATATCTACCTGACAATCCTATTTGTCTATCTCTATCTCTCTCTACTATTTGTACCCAAAAGTCTTTACCGTTTATAGACAAATCATTTCTATATGTTCCGCGTACTCCTATATAATATATTGCCCCAATGGACAAAAATAAAATAATTATAGAAAGAAGTAACTTTTTCATTGTGGGCGGTAGAGGAGTCGAACCTCTGACATTCACAACGTCAATGTGACGCTCTACCAACTGAGCTAACCGCCCTTGTGAGGTACATATTATCACATATTACTCATGATGATAAGATGATCCGGAAAGTATCATGTAGGCGCGATATATCTGCTCATAAAGCATAACCTTGCACAAGGCATGGGGCCAGACCATACTCCCAAATGCTAATGTGTAGTTGGCGCGATGTTTGAGGTATTCGGTAACACCATATGCCCCACCAATTATAAACACTATCCTCTTTTGACTATCTTGCATCCTATTATCTAGGAGCTCTGCGAACTGTTCACTTTTTAAATTGCTGCCATGTTCATCCATCAGAACAACATAGTCGTCAGGTCTTATTCTTTTTATTAGATTTTCAGACTCAGTTTTGATATCAGAGTGTGACAATGCCTCCTCCTCTATCTCTACGAATTTAGATAGTCTCAGCCTGTACTCATCTATAGAGTCTTTAAAAGAGATATTCTTTTTGCTGACCGAGAGCAGTAGTATTTTCATATTACCAGACTACTTTTTTACTTTTCTTGCTACTAAATTTCTCCAAACTTTTTCTCATTTCACTATTTATTTTTCTGGTTTTGATCTCACTTTTTTTGATATTCATATGTATACAATAACACAAAAAGCGGCCACTGCGTGGCCGCTTTTTGTGTTTAACTATTATACCAATCTAGCAATTACAAGTTTTTGAGCCACCCTTGTGATCACACATACCATTTGGACAACCACATTTTCCGCCCCAAAGAGAGTATTTTCCTGGACCAGAGAAAACCATACCAAGAGACACGGCGAGTAATAACAGTTGGTACTCATAACCATTGTTCATCATGCTGTATCCACTAGCAAAATGAACTTTGAAAATAGCAACGAGCATTACGATACTTAGCAATACACCAGCATACATAGTGTACACACCAGCGATTAAAAGTACTCCGCCGATCAGCTCCACCAAACCGACAAACATCACCATATTAGAACCACCAAGTCCTAGTGATGAAAAAAATCCTGAGAACATTTCAGGGTTCATGATTTTTGGATAACCATGAGCTATAAATGCCACTCCGGCTACTACACGCACTAGGAACAAAAACACACTGTGATTATATTGTTTTAAAAATTGCATATTTATTATTTAAAAGTAAGTCTCGCGACTTATCTACCAGTATACAGCATATTTATGATATAATTGTCACAATATGCGAATCTTGGCAATAGAGACCAGCTGCGACGAAACAGGAGTAGCCATAATAGAATGGAAATATGGGAGCAGTGAGTTTGTTCTATTATCCAACCTACTAATATCCCAAATAGATATACACAAAGAGTATGGCGGTGTGTACCCCAACCTAGCGAAGAGAGAACATCTTATACATCTGCCAATATTAATAGCCAAAGCTTTAGAAAAAGCAAAAATCACTATTAAAAAAATAGATGCTATAGCTGTGACCTCTGGTCCCGGGTTAGCTCCAGCTCTCTGGGTTGGTGTTGAGGAAGCTAAAAAGATATCACTAGAAAACAATATACCTCTATACGGCATCAACCATATGGAGGGACATATATATGCGTCACTTGTCGAAGAGAAAAAGAAAAATCACTACACCTTAACATTACCAGCATACCCGTCACTCGCGCTACTAATTTCAGGAGGGCATACCGAGATAGTGTTTATGCCCACACCCAACAAATACCAAAAAATTGGAGAGACTCTAGATGACGCAGCTGGTGAAGCGTTCGACAAGGCTGCTCGTTCAATGGGTCTCGAGTATCCTGGCGGACCAAAAATATCTAAACTCGCTGAATCCGCTCGAAAGCGTGGAGCTATAACGCCTGAACATTTACGCCTTCCGCGTCCAATGATCAACTCTAAAAATCTAGACTTTTCATTTTCAGGACTAAAAACTGCAGTGCTATATGCTACACAAAAGAATGAAATCACTGACGAACTGCGTGAAGTTTTCTGTATGGAGTTTGAAAATGCGGTAACAGATGTATTGATAAAGAAATTGGAGACTGCGACATTTTTATATAACAGCAAATCTCTCATTGTCGGCGGCGGAGTATCTGCTAACAATCACATACGCGAAGCCATAACAAATATTTGTAAGAGAGACGACATAGATCTTTACCTTCCTAAAAGAGAAATGTCGACTGACAATGCTCTCATGATAGCTATAATAGCTATGGTAAAAATAAACACCGATACAAAAAGCGACTCAAACAAAGACCTGTCTGCAAATAGCAATCTCTGCCTAGACCAAAAATAAAAACCTGTGCTCAATTCGCAAGCGAGGTGCTAACTCCAACAACAAATGCCTTTGTGAGTGCGTCCGCTTGCGAATTGAAAACAGGTTTACAAATTAATTATATCAGACATCTAAAATTAAAAGCAAATACTTTAAAAAATGGAAACATAAAATGCGCCGAATGGCGCATTTTATGAGGACATTTGTTGTTGTTGCAAGCTAGCACACTTTTATGTGCAACTCACTGCTATTATTTTAACAGAGCGACTAGCTTGGCGTCAAGCTGCTTTGCTGCCTCTCCATTACGCTGACGCAAACTCTCCAATTGAGCCTTGGCTTCAGCTTTTTTACCAGCATAGGCTGCTGTCACTATATAAGTCTCTTCTGCAGACAGGAATGTCTTTTCAGACTCATACATTTTCTTTGCTAAATCATAAGCCTCACTATATTCTTTTCTATCCATCAAAGTCTCTATATAGTCACCTACCAATGCCTGCTTGTTAGGGGCAAGTTCTACTGCTTTCGCGCCATACTCCTTTGATGTATCAAGATCGCCTGTTATTCTCATGTATGAAGAATAAAGTGAATAACCCCTAGCTGCTGGGTATTTGTTAATAAAGGCTAAATAGCTAGTCTCTGCCAAAGACCTCATCTCTTGATAGTCTTCTATTGTGCTGGCACGTTTATCTTCAGGGACTTTTGTAAAATCTAGTGACGCCAAATCTGCAACACGAGATACCATTTGCTCCAATATTTCATTATCACCATAACTATTTGCAGAGAGAGCTGATTTAAAATATGACAATGTTAACTTTGTAGCAGCTGGGACATCTGCATATGTGCTCATAGCGTTAACGGCACGTAGTGATGATATAACATCCATATTTGCTGACAGCGGCTTGTAAACTGTAAACACAAATAACAATATGCTCACAACAGATGCAACCGACAGGTATCCATACATAACAATATTACTAGCATGTTTATGGTCTTTACCTTCGTCTTTTATATGACTGTCTGTGTCACGAGTACGTGATGCTATATATGCCAATATCAATACAAAGACTATGAGGCTGGTCAAACTATCAAACACGAATATATTGTGTATAAAATACCCAGCGAGGACCCCAGTCAAAATACTCCTTTCACCCAGTGAGATATTATGTTTACCTTTACCATACCAGAGCATGTACACAGGTGTGAGGTATAGAGCGAGGTAAGCAAGCAGACCTATAACACCTCCTGCCACCAACCAATCAAAGAAAACATTGTGAGCACGGTCAAACCATGCCTCCTGTTGATACATCCTAGGGTCAAAATGTTTTGAGAAAACAGTTGTGTAATTCTCCTGCCCATATCCCAAAATCAGATTTTTTGCACTTTCACTCACACCCTCTATACTCATCTTTGCATTTAGGAAACGTGATACTATAGTCGCCTCTCCAAAATAATTTACCAGTTCTGGATAAGTCACACTGTTGTCAGCAACCATATTAAACGAATCAACAGGGTGCAATACTATGTTTGCTAATTTGATAGTTGCTATACGTTTTACTATCACAGAGTTTTGCATCATGCTTGTATCACGCAATGCAAACATTGCAGCAACAACTATTACTAATGCCGCTGTAGCTCCTAGTAGATATTTAACTGTCTTTGCATATTTTTGCCTACCCTCTTTGCTCAGCATAAATGTAACAACAGCAACTGCTATACCTCCAGCTAAACCAAAATACGAACCACGAGTTTGAGTATAAAATAGCAAGAAAGCATTTAATAATGCAACAATAGCAAACGGCCAACTACCGATCTGACCCTCAGAGTATTTTTTAACAAAACTATAACCACCAATAATGAGCCCAATCATACCAAGAAGCCATATAAACGGACTTATGTTTCCATTGAAAAATTTACTAGCGAGCACAAGGAAAATCGGCCCAACAACCATAAATACAGATCGGCACCCCTGATCACCTTTCCAATTTTTAGCCTTTACAGCAAGCATGGCACCGATAAACGCAAAGAATAATGTGAATATACCATAATACGCAGCGTTACCAAGAGTGGAATCTAGACGCAACCCATTACCGGAAGCTGTCGGATAGAACTCGTTTATAAATGACACCATCTTGCTGCTATATATCCTCGTTAAGAAAAAGTCTTTTTGTCCGAGTATTTGAAATACTCCCTGCATAGACACAGCCACATTACCAACCACAAACCATCCCAACATTTTTAACCAGTCTTTATCTGTCTTGTAAACAGAATACAGGATAGTAAAGTAAATAAATAAATGCAAATGCGTGAACCAACCTTCACTACGTTCAAAATTTGAAAAGAATGACAAATATGAATTAGCTCCTAAAATATTTGCGAGACACATTATACCTAAAAAGAATGTATAAGAATAAAAAAGCAAGGACTTTTTAGGTCTGTACGCCGGCTCGAGTATTGCCAGCGCCACCCATGCAACCAAAGATATTTCTATCAGGAACCTGAAAGCAAAATTCTTGCCAGTAATATAAGGGAAAAATGTCGACTCAGAAACAAACCATGCGAGCATTGGTATCACTGCGAGAGACGCATATATAACACCTTTTAAGAATCCTGATAATTTCATATTATGATCTACTTTTTATTTTAAATAATGAAAACAGTATATCACAGCAACTATACCTATAAAGCCTTGACCATATAGGTATTTTGTAGTGTGTAGCCGCGCTTGCGATAATATTCACGCACACCTACACCAGCTATGATTGACAGCTTTTCATATTTTAAGCCATATTGATTATCGCCTCGCGATATCTCCTCGGCACGTGCCAGCAACCTCTTGCCCATACCCGTGTGCTGACTCTGATTCCCTTCTTCCCCCACTCTCTTCATGGTGCCATAGACATGCAGCTCGCGCACCAGAGCAGAGTTGTTCATTGTCTCATCTATCTGATCGAGATGCTCGGCAGCAAATGCCTCACTTTCTGTATACCACTTTTTCAGCCCCCAATTATTCGCAGTATCAGAGTTTTTGAGTTCTAGATTTGTATTCTTAAAATCCGTCTTCACATCAAAATCCTTTTTAGGTAAACGCAATCTCAAAAATCCAGCTAATTTATTTTGCCCTCTCTCATCCTTTTTATTTTCAAATTGTAAGAAACATTCATAGCCATGCTCGGTCTCATACCAAGTCTCTGTCATGTCAAAATCATTTGGATCCACCTCTGCGTCACGTATCTCTCTTGAGCGAATGTCTAGCTGTGGCACATTGCGTGCCTGTTGGAACTTGTCCACATCTTCACGCAAATTACTTTTCTTGCTACCGATAATAATATAATCCGCCGGTATGTCGCGTATCACACGTATGAGACGTGTGTAATTTGGAACAAAGCTCTCACAGTCTGCCAGAACGCGAGTGAGCAGCTCGTCATCGTATGCCTTGTACTCTATCTCGCGTCTCGTTACCCACTTGTAGAGCAATGACCCACGTACCACCATACACGGATATATTTTCATCATATCTGGATGATGGCTCTTGCCATTGTATAGCTGTCTAAACATCTCCACATCCATCTCTGGTGTCGATGTCGGCAAGTTCGGCATCATGTGATACACGATTTTAAATCCATAATCACGGAGCAGCTCTGTACCACGAGCGATACTCTCAGCTGTCATCTCGCGCTTGTTATACTCCAGCACACTATCGTCTAGATGTTGCACACCGAGCTCGACTTTTGTCACGCCGAGATATCTCAGCCATTTTAACTCTGATGGAGTAATATAGTCTGGACGCGTCTCAATAGACAGACCTATGATGCGAGCGTGCGCTGTCTCATTAATCTTTTGTAGATCTTCTAATGTGTAGCTGTGATCAGCAGGTATAACCTCACGACCTTCCTCCACCGCCATCCAATTGTTGCATGCCCTAAAAGACTCTTTTGTAAAATGCTCCTGGTACTCTTTTTTATAAAAATTAAAAGTTCCACCAATCATTATCATCTCTATCTTGTCTACTGGGTGACCATTCATTGTGAGGGCTCGCAATCTGGTCCATATCTGCTTGTACGGATCAAAACGCTGCCCCAGAGCACGCGCGGCTGCAGGCTCACGAGAGAGATATGACTTTGGCATATTCTTTTCCGTCGGGCAATATATACATCTACCAGGACAAGTGTATGGCTTTGTAAGAAGAGAAATAACAGCTACACCAGAGTTGCTACGAACCTTTAGTCTTTTCAAAATATTCTCTGTTTGCTGATTCCTCTCACCCACACCCTCAGCGATGAGCTCGTAATAGAGAGCGAGCAATTCTGGATTGTTCGGCATTTGACCTTTTGCGTCTACCTTGTTGTCTATCTTTTTTCGCACAGCATACACACGCGCTGTCCAATATGGATCGCGCATCAGTATACGTTTTAGCTTGGCAACATCAACCTCGCTTTTGATATTTTTAAATATATTCTCTGTCATTTTATTTATACAAAAAGGCACGGGTAAAAGTTTGTAGTAAATAAAACTTTAGGCTTATATCAAAAAGCTTTATTACTATATATAATAACACGAAATAAATATTTTACAAGTGCTAAATTTTATTGTAGTATGCCAATTAGGCACGTGCCTATAACCTGTTCGCGAGGAGTAAACATGCCCGAACGAAACAAAAGACAAACCCCTGACGACTATGTCCCTGGTTCAGCTTCACCCCCAAAAGAACGTCAACCTGGGACATTCCGAAACCGGAGACTGGTCGATGACGTAGCTACGACTGCAAGCGTCATCAAAAATGATGCAGAAATTGATCCGGATGACGACAACGGATAAGCGGCGGCAAAACTCCGCTGCAAGCCCGCACTTCGCGGGCTTTTTTTATTTTCAAAATAATTTTAAAAATGCTAGAGTTATTAATAATGGAAAATAAAAGCGATGCAGAGCTGATACAACACACTACCGATGGGTACAACACTATCGCGGATGAGTGGCATCAGACTAGGCAGGAGTTCTGGCCAGAAATAGCTGATACTATAAAACAGAATATAAGTGGAAATGAAAACATAATAGATGTTGGCTGTGGCAATGGAAGATTGTTAAAGATATTATCTAGCTATCCTGATATAAAATACTTTGGTATCGACCCGTCAGAAAAACTTATCGACTATGCGAGGGTGGACTTTCCGGACAATAAATTTGAAACATGTGATGGGATAAACATACCTGCAAAAGATGAGGAGTACGATATATGTTTTTCTATTGCTGTGATGCACCATCTACCTGTATCGCTAGTTGCTGAATGGCTGGGTGAGATACATAGAGTATTAACTCCTGATGCAAAATTCATCTGCACATTGTGGGACCTAAAAAATAGTAAAAGCTATCCCCTGCTACAAAATGGTGATGGTCTGTTGCCATTTCGGGCACACAAAGACATAAGATACGTTCACGCTTACACCAAAAAAGAAATAGAAAAATATTTTAATGGGTCAGGATTTGAAATACTAAGTATGCAAAATATAAAACGCGAAAGTGGTGAAGGTAATATAGTTATTGTGAGTCAGCGACGCGTATAGTGTACACATCCGCAATAGCGCTGGTTGATTTTATATACACCTTGCCACCATTAGCCCAATTTGTAGCATTATAATAAAAATTGAGCATCCATCTATCACCGTTTGGTATCGCGTCATATGCACCTGGTCTATACTGGCTAGCGAGAGCAACAAAATTATCAGGGTTAGAACAATTTGTATCATTTGTTTTCTCAAAACATATTGTCACTGGCTGCGCAGTGTCTGTCTTGTATGTTACATACAGAGTATTAACAGGGCTGCGTCTTGTGAAAAATGTCCCGCTACTGCTAGAGAGTTTGGCTGTACTGTATGTGTTCACATTTGTATTTATAATGGGCTGGGCTGTGTTTGAAGTAACGAGAGTAACGGGTGCCTGCACATATGTATTCACTGTTGTATTTGATGTATTAGTCTTTGGGGCGACATAACTACTAACTGTCGAGACTCCTGCGCGCGCTCTTGATATAGATGCGGTGTCACCCTTACAAGTTATAGCAGCTATCGAGGCGCGAGTGTTTGGACCAACATAGCCACGAACATCTACTCCATGCCTAGACTGCCACAGTCTAACAGCTGCCTCAGTATTACGACCAAAATATCCAGTCGGCCACATTTCCATATAACCAGTATCAGAGAGGAATTTTTGTAAAGTCAAAACTTGAGTCGCTCTTGAGCCATACTCCATAAATGTAGTCATGACTGTACACGGGTAATTGATAGCACTGTCAGGCACAACACCACTAGGAACAGTCCCACCATATGATCCTCCTGTGTTGCCTGCTGAGCCTGTGTTACCGGTGTTAGATGAGTAGTTGTCTTCACAAGCAGACACAACAACAGGCGTAGCGACGTCATCTTCACCGAGTAGACTAATATAATAATCCTGTGCAGCCTGTCTCTCAACAGTATTAAATGTAGCAGTCTCGATGCGACTGTATACTATCTCCATCAATGTGCCAGGCAATCTAGATGACGCACAATTGGTAGCTGCTGCATCACGCTTGGCTATCTCTATTGCCTGCGCTCTATTTTGAGGATTGGCAGACAAGATATACTGCTGGCTGCGAGCAACCTGAGCCACAGCACTGAGCTGCGGAGCCTGTAAAGAGTATGAACTAGCCATGGACGATATGAGAGAGTCCACGTCATCACGTATACCATTGCCATTCGAATCTCCAGAGACAGACTGAGCAGAGACAATAGTAAAAGTGAGAGCAAACAAAGAGAAAACAGATAATATCCTATTCATATAACCAGTATAACCATTTCTTGACCCCTGTTACTACTCCCTTCTCCCCATTACTTTTAGATATTACTGTTGGTGTTTTTGTGCTAATACTGGATGTCCCCAATACTGTACCAGAACTAGTTTTCGTTTTAGCCTTTGTGTATATGACTTTTTTGGCAGAAGCCAGTCTTGTTGTGCTGGATAAGTCAAATGTTGTGAGTTGGTTTTTGTTTTCGTATTTTGTGGTCTCAAAATAATCTGGAACTAAATTGTTATTGGAAAAACTTAATTTTGGATTTTTACAATTAAACCCCATATTTGTATTGCTGATAATAGCCTCACTATTTTTGGGCAATAGCATATGCCTAGCGATTTTAAATATGCCTGTATCACAGACAACTCTAAATCCACCTATATCTATATCCTCTTCGTCATGATTGCGTATCACAACGCCACTAGATGTGGCGTGTATATCCAGCCTTGGATCACGGACATGTACAGACAATCTATCTATACCGTACACACTACTGTTTTCAACCTCCACAAAAGCCAAGAACGCTCCACTATTTTGATAAACATGAGTGGTCGTCGCCCCTACACCGCCTGCCCCGTCACCATATGACCAGTACACAGTGCCGGTTATGTTTTGATTCTTGCTGTCTGCATTGCGTATCTCAAAATACGTCTCTGCACCGACTGTTGTATGCATATCTTTGTTGGTCAACATATTTATATCTCCCAACATATATGTTCTCTTGCTAGTGGGAACATAATACCCACCTGTATTACTCACACTAGATGATGTGTTGGTAGAAGTTGACGTGGTACCGCCTGTGGACGTAGAGACTGTGCCCGTGAACTCAATATTAGCAGCACCAGGCGTAGCTTGGCTCTTTACATATTGTCCATTGATAAGTGATAATGTGTTGCCTGTTCCGCTGGACTCAGGCACAGGCACGTATGTTACTTTGTGCAAACTCTCACCAGAACTAGTTCTCATTTCTAATGTTTCGCCAGAATTTGAAAGTGAAAAGACCGAATCAAAAAGTCCTCCAGTAAAAGTAGAATAATCTAGTGAGAAAAATCCAGCATTGTCAGCAATGATTGCATACTCTCCAGCATTTAAAAAGTCATTACCAGAGACAACTGATATGCCGTGATTTGCACTATTTTCAAAAAACTTTAAACTTTTTATATCTATAGCTGTGCTGGTGTCATTGTATACCTCTATCCATTCATGACCAGAGTCAGATCCAGCTGGGTCATACATTATCTCTGATATTTGTATCGCCTGAACATTTATAATAGATTGGATCAGCACAGCTAGACCAATACACTTTTTCATATTTATATATTATAAATCCAAAATATCTTTTATTTTTTGTTCATCCACTGTTTTTATATTTTTGACTTCATCCTTTTTTGTATCTACTGACTCATTTGTTTTCTCTGTGTCTAATTTTTTCGTATTGTGATCGACACCCAGAGCAACATTAAGAGCATCACGCAATGCATTGTTTGGTTTTTTATTTTCTACTGACTGGGATGTAATCTTTGGTTTATCTGCTACTCTGTTTTCAGCTCTATTGTTTAGTGTTTTATTTTCTGCAGGTTTAGTCTCTGCCGGCTTAGTATATTGTCTATTCCTGTCATCTCTATTTCTATCTTCTGTTTGTCTATTACTAAAATTTGATTGTGCGACAGGTCTTGGGGTGTTTGGCGTATAAGCTGGAGCGGTTGGCTTTGCTGCTGCTGGAGCCATAACTGGTTTGTACCAGTCTTTTACATACTCCTCCACCTCATGTCTCTCTTTGCCATACATTGCTCGCGACATAGCGATAGTAGCTGGCACAAAGTTATGCTCTGGCTCTGGTATTGGGGCCAAAGTCTTTGCGGAAAATGGACGAGACCCCGCACCATCAATACAGAGGCGGAGATACACCTGTCGCGCTGATAAGTTAACAATGTCGTCCATTGTAAATTGCGGAGCAAACTCTTTTTCTAATATCTCAGCATCAGTAGGTCCAGTTCTAAAAGATATCATGGTTCCAACATTTCCAAATATCGCGCTCTTTACCTCATCAGTCATCTGATCAATGTATTGATGTGCGACTGTTAATGCAAGATTATACTTTCTTGCCTGGGACAATATCTGTGCAAAACTTTCATTAACAAAATTTTGGAACTCATCTACATAAAAATAAAATGGTGGCGAGTTACGCAGCTCGGCCTCTGATAGATTGGCGCGACTCATGGCAGCGAGATATATTTTTGTAACCAGCAATGACCCTATCAACTTTACATTACCCTCCCCCATCTTTCCAATAGATAGATTGGCTATCAATATCTTTCTCTTGTCCATCAGCTCACGTATATCAAATGCTGAGTTGCGCTGACCTACTATATTTCTAATGAGTGGATTAGAAATGAATTGGCCTATTTTGTTTTGTATTGCTGGGGCCGCCTCTTGTTGATATTTATCCCCTGCCTTTGCGAACTCCTCAGTCCAAAATGACTGAACAGCTGGGTCTTTTACATTAGACACTATAAATTTGCGATAATCCTTGTCAGAGAGCATCCTGTTCACACCGAGCAGTCCTTGATTTTTATTCTCAAGCAATGCCAATATAATATTGTTCAAAATATTCTCCATTCTGTCCGAGAATTTCTCCTCACCAAAAACCTTTTTAAATGCAGCCATCAATCCAGAGGCCACGAGATGCCTCTTGTCGTCCTCAACCTCCTCCAAAACATTTAAACCTACTGGGTAGTCCAAATCAAAAGGTGCAAAATATACAACATCACCCAGGCGATGTTCGGGCACATATTTTAAAAGCTTCTCAGCTGATGAGCCGTGCGGGTCTACAAAACATATACCCTCACCATTTTGTATATCCTGAATGGCCATATTCTCGAGCAGTGTGGACTTACCATAACCAGTTTTACCTATTACATATGTATGACGTGTCCTGTCTAATGCCTTGATACCAAACTTTTGCTCGCCACCACGAAAATCAGCAAGACCTAAATACGTCACGCGGCTAAAGTCATTCAAATCGTATTTGTGATCGCTGTTCATTATTTATAAGTGAAGTATAGCAACTGTTACTAGTCGAGCACGCTGTCTTTATCCCCGCTTTCGTCTCCGTGTTTCTTTTTCTTTTTTATTGAAATAGTTGCTGCTAATATGACGAGTCCTGTGACGATGTAAAACACATCCTTGTAAACACTAGACACATACACCCAAGGGCTAGCGAAAACTAAAAAAGCAAATATTCTGATTACTGTTTTGTTCATTTTTATATTTTACCACTAAAGAGACGATATTGGTATACGCACCTCAAACTCCCCATAGACATAAGGCCCTACTTGATATTGTCCGAAATAGAAAACCACATCGTATCCATCATACCAATAAGTACTATAGTTTTCCTTGCTAACTGCTGTACCATCACTCAGCCATTTTGTATCTATCTCTGACTCTTTTATTTCAGCTCTTTGTATCATTTGTTTTTTCAAGTCAGTACGTATTTGTGGCAAGACTTTTTGTATAGATGCATTAGAAATAGATATTGTTTTTTCTTTGCCACTTTTATCAAATGTATATACTCGCTTGTAAACGCCGCCATGAGCACCTCCAGTAAAATTATAAATATCGTAAACATATGACACAGAATCTGAACTGCTAGCAACTTCATATTCTGCTATGTATTCATATTGCATACCCTCGCTTATCATGAACTCTTTTGCCTTTACTTCAGAGTTAATAGTTAATATATGCGTACTGCTAGCCCATAAGTAATAGTCAGCCATTATCGCATCTCTAACTATATTGTTATTAGGGTAATCTATTTCTACACTCAGCCATTTAGTGCTCGTAGCAAATGTGACAGTCTCGTCATTATTAGCAAGTAGTGTGTTGTCTATATTTTCTGGCGCCAGTACTACATTCTCGACCTCATTTTTACTTGTAAAACTGATATAGACGGTCAGACATATGGCGACTATGGCTAAAAACATTAAAATCTTTTTCATAGTATAATTGTACCATGTCTATAACTTTCACACCGAGATTGCAGTCTGCCATCAACTTTGCAGCCGAGTGCCATAGGGGTCAAAATAGGAAAAATGAGAACGAGACCCCTTATATTGCTCACCCTTATTCAGCTATGCTAATACTGTCAGAATACACCAGTGACGAGGATATCTATGTTGCCATGTTGCTGCATGACACAGTAGAGGACTGTGGAGTTAGTTTTGAGGAAATAGAAAACATGTTTGGAGAGAGGGTCAAGGATATCGTATATCATGTCACAGA
Source organism: uncultured Candidatus Saccharibacteria bacterium (assembly GCA_964420875.1). Lineage (GTDB taxonomy): Bacteria > Patescibacteriota > Minisyncoccia > Phycocordibacterales > UBA5272 > JAUPVO01. The sequence goes on along the minus strand of CAYQUK010000001.1, from coordinate 1,518 downwards.
GCCTAAATTCTTTGGTTCTGACAGTAACCCACTTACATGGAAAGAGAGGAAGGAGAACTATCTAGCCCTACTAGAGACCGGACCAGCTGAGTCATTATTAGTCGCAATATGTGACAAGATACACAATATGTCCACCATTAACAAAAACCTAGTGCACGAGGGTACATTTTGGTTTTTAGATAAAGTGTTAGAAATATTTGAGAATAGAAAATCTGAGATACCAGAAAGCCTCTTAAATAAATACAAATTATCTCTAAAAGAAACTAGAGATAAATACGCTAACTAGTTGCCGTATCCCATTTTCTCTCTTGTCCAAGTTCTAAACTTTGAAAAATACTTATCTGCTGTAGTATTTCTTCTGGCTTGTTTTTGTAAAAAATTATCTAATTCAGGCGACTCAAGTGATATAAAAATGAGACCAATAGCGATAAAAAACCATCCTTGTAAAAAGGGTAAGACGAGTCCTGCAATACCAACAATCAAAAATACTACTCCTATAAATGTGTATGTTACTTGTCTGACTGTTCTCATATATACCTTAACAGTATAGAATACAAACTGTGACAAAAGCAAAAAGCACTCAGTAATGAGTGCTTTTATGCATACGTTTTTGACATATCAATCTTTGAATGTTTTGTTCTGGCGACAAGCTACTCTTGCGCAATAGCACTACCATCGCCGCGCGAGGGCTTAACGACTCTGTTCGGAATGAGAAGAGGTGTGACACCTCGGCTGAATCACCAGAACAAAACATTCAAAATCATCTTAAACTAAATCAACAAACAAGCAAACGTATACATTATTATAATATACACATTTCCTAATAGGATATTCGCGTAATTAGTACTCCTTGACTAAAGACATTGCTGTCCGTACATCTAGAGCCTATCAACGTAATAATCTCTTACGACGCTTAACGATTGCTTATCTTGAGGGTGGCTTCCTTCTTAGATGCTTTCAGAAGTTATCCATTCCCGACATAGCTACTGGGCGGTCCACCTGGCGGTAGAGCCCATACACCAGAGGTCAGTTCACTCCGGTCCTCTCGTACTAGGAGCAAGTCCTCTCAACAATCGAACGCCTGCAGAAGATAGGAAACCAACCTGTCTCACGCATGTGAAGGTTGTGTTTTACATGATAATCTTGGTTTCAATAATTATCAACCTCTGTCACCAGAGGGATCGGACTATAGCATGCACTTGTTTTTAACAAGTGTGCCAACGTTTAGTCTCTACGGGCGCCTTGCGACTTCCCTCGGAATTGTCTCAATGAGATTTTCCCGATATTAGTTGGCTTGTCTATATATGTCGCCACATATAGCCGCCGTGATTGATGTCTTTTCCGATGAGTTTAGTCTCATCGCCTCGGGCTCAAACTTAGAGAAGTCAATAATACAAAATAAGATGAAAAATAATCTGTTGTTACTTGAGAAAAGTAACAATTAATTTTCTTCTGTATTATTCACTCCTCTACGGTTTGAACCCAGCTCACGTATCTTTTTAATTGGCGAACAGCCAA